>NZ_JBHYJB010000002.1:187206-385661 GCF_042740175.1 Streptomyces sp. NPDC059009
GCATTATGGCCCCCCGTGTTGCCCGCAGCGATGACCCAATATCGCACCACCTTGGCCCCTTAACCGCGGCGTCTCTGTAGAAGGGCACGTGGCGCGGGCCTCGTCGAGGCCCGCGCCCCATGGAGCATGTGTACGCCCTTGCGCCACTACTCCGCGATCGGCAGGTACACGCGGTTGCCGGCCGCCGCGAACTCCTTCGACTTCTGCTCCATCCCGGCCTCGATCTCCTCCGCGGACGTCGGCGACGTCGGCGCGGCGAGGTCGCCGCCGTGCTCGCGCCGAATGTCCTGGGAGATCTTCATCGAGCAGAACTTCGGCCCGCACATCGAGCAGAAGTGCGCCGTCTTCGCGGGCTCGGCGGGCAGCGTCTCGTCGTGGAACTCCCGTGCCGTGTCCGGGTCCAGGGCCAGGTTGAACTGGTCCTCCCACCGGAACTCGAAGCGGGCGTCCGACAGCGCGTCGTCCCAGTCCTGCGCGCCCGGGTGCCCCTTGGCGAGGTCGGCGGCGTGCGCGGCGATCTTGTACGTGATGACACCGGTCTTCACGTCGTCGCGGTTGGGCAGACCCAGGTGCTCCTTCGGCGTCACGTAGCAGAGCATCGCCGTGCCCCACCAGCCGATCATCGCGGCGCCGATGCCGGAGGTGATGTGGTCGTAGGCGGGCGCGATGTCCGTGGTGAGCGGGCCGAGCGTGTAGAACGGCGCCTCCTCGCAGATCTCCTGCTGAAGGTCGATGTTCTCCTTGATCTTGTGCATCGGGACATGGCCCGGGCCCTCGATCATCGTCTGCACGTTGTGCCGCTTGGCGATGGTGTTGAGCTCGCCGAGCGTCCGCAGCTCCGCGAACTGCGCCTCGTCGTTGGCGTCCGCGATCGAGCCGGGCCGCAGGCCGTCACCGAGCGAGTACGTCACGTCGTACGCGGCGAGGATCTCGCAGAGCTCCTCGAAGTTCTCGTAGAGGAAGCTCTCCTTGTGGTGCGCGAGGCACCAGGCCGCCATGATCGAGCCGCCGCGCGAGACGATGCCGGTCTTGCGGCGCGCGGTGAGCGGGACGTACGGGAGGCGCACGCCCGCGTGCACCGTCATGTAGTCCACACCCTGCTCGGCCTGCTCGATGACCGTGTCCTTGTAGATCTCCCAGGTCAGCTCCTCGGCGCGGCCGTCGACCTTCTCCAGGGCCTGGTAGAGCGGCACGGTGCCGATCGGCACGGGGGAGTTGCGCAGGACCCACTCGCGGGTGGTGTGGATGTTGCGGCCGGTGGAGAGGTCCATGACCGTGTCGGCGCCCCACTTGGTGGCCCAGGTCATCTTGTCCACCTCCTCCTCGATGGAGGACGTGACCGCGGAGTTGCCGATGTTGGCGTTCACCTTCACCAGGAACCGCTTGCCGATGATCATCGGCTCGATCTCGGGGTGGTTGACGTTGGCGGGGATCACCGCGCGACCGGCGGCGACCTCCTCGCGGACCACCTCGGGGTCGATGTTCTCGCGGATCCCGATGAACTCCATCTCGGGAGTGATCTCCCCGCGCCGGGCGTACGCGAGCTGCGTCACGGCCTTCCCGTCCCGGCCCCGGCGGGGCTGGCGCGGACGGCCGGGGAAGACCGCGTCGAGGTTCTTCAGGCCACCGCGGGGCGAGGTGTGCTTGATCCCGTCGTCCTCAGGGCGGGGCGGGCGCCCCACGTACTCCTCGGTGTCGCCCCGGGCGATGATCCAGTTCTCGCGCAGCGGCGTGAGGCCCCTGCGCACGTCGGTGTCGGCGGCCGGGTCGGTGTACGGGCCCGAAGTGTCGTACAGCGTCACGGCCTTGCCGTTGGTGAGGTGCACCTGCCGGACCGGCACCCGCAGATCGGGGCGCGAGCCCTCGATGTACGCCTTGTGCCAGCCGATGGACGTCCCGGCCTCGTCGTTCTGCTGCTGCGTCGAGGCAGGCGTGCGTGCGTCCGATGTGGTCATGAGACCTACTCCCTACGCCGGCATTACCCGGTAACAGGTTCGGCGGTCGACGCAGCGGATTCCGTACCGGCTTGTGCCGATGTCGTACGGAGTTCAGCGCCCTCTCAGCCCGGTGCTCCGAGCTCCCGCGATTGCAAAGGTGCCCCCACGCTAGCGTCATACCGGGCGCGCTGAACAGAGGGCCCCCACCGTTCTTGCGATGATCGGGCCGTGACCAGTACCCAGCCACCGCCCCCGGGGCCCCCGTCCGGCCCGCCGTCCGGCCCGCCGACCAGGCCACCGGGCCAGGACGCGCACGGGCACGGCCACTCCCACAGCCACGGTCCGGCCGCCCCGGTCTCGCGCCATCTGCGCAAGGTCATCGCCGCCGTCCTGATCCCCTTCGCGACGGCGGTCGTCGTGGGCCTCGCGGTGCTGTGGCCCGGCGGCACGCCCGCCCATGAGCGGACCGGTGTCGGCTTCGACCGGCAGACGCAGTCCGCGACGGTGACCGAGGTCGAGAAGGTCTCCTGCAAGGACGTGAACGCCTCGCAGACCCCGCCCAACGGCGACACCTCCACCGCCGAGGGCCGGACCGCTCAGCAACGGGCGGACGGGACCTGCGAGAAGGCCACGATCAAGGTGACCAGCGGCAAGGACAAGGGCCGCACCTTCACGGAGATCGTCCAGCCGGACTCGCCCCGGAAGCTGCACCAGGGCCAGGGCGTGGTGGTCGCCTACGAGCCGAAGGCCCCCAAGAACCTGCAGTACTCGGTCACCGACGTGAACCGCAAGGTCCCCATGGCGCTGCTCGCCGGGATCTTCGCCCTCGCCGTGGTCGTCGTGGGCCGGATGCGGGGCCTCATGGCCCTGATCGCCCTCGCGGTGAGCTTCCTGATCCTGACCTTCTTCATCCTGCCCGCGATCCTGCAGGGCTCGAACCCGCTGGTCGTCGCGGTGGTCGGGGCGAGCGCCATCATGCTGATCGCGCTCTATATGTGCCATGGACTCACGGCCCGCACCTCCGTCGCGGTCATCGGCACCCTCATCTCCCTCCTGTTGATCGGACTCCTCGGCTCCGTCTTCATCGGCTGGGCCGCCCTGACCGGCAACACGGACGACAACACCGGCCTCATCCACGGCCTCTACCCGTCCATCGACATGAGCGGCCTGCTCCTCGCGGGCGTCATCATCGGCTCGCTCGGCGTCCTGGACGATGTGACGGTGACCCAGACCTCCGCCGTCTGGGAACTCCACCAGGCCAACCCGACGATGGGCTGGCGCGGCCTCTACCGCGCGGGCATCCGCATCGGCCGCGACCACATCGCCTCGGTCGTCAACACCCTCGTCCTGGCGTACGCGGGTGCGGCCCTGCCCTTGCTGCTGCTCTTCTCGGTGGCACAGAGCAGCGTCGGCACGGTGGCCAACAGCGAGCTGGTCGCCGAGGAGATCGTGCGCACCCTCGTCGGCTCCATCGGCCTGGTCGCCTCGGTGCCGGTGACCACCGCCCTCGCGGCCCTGGTGGTCTCCGCCGACCGCTCGGGCTCCCTGGCCGGGGCGGCCCCCACGACTGCGGGGGGCCGCCCGGGGCGCGGCGGCGGAAGGGGGCGCCGCCGCAAGCGCTGACCGCTGCTTCCCCGGCCTTCGCGGGGGGCGCGTCGGCAAAATGCACCGATCTGCCATCCCGCGGTGCCGGTTGAACCAAGGTCAGCCCGCGCTCTGCTCGGCGAGGATCCGGTCGAGCGCCTCGTCGAGGTGGGTGTCGAAGCCGGCAAGGGCCCGCTCCTGGCCCAGCGGCACCAGCTTGTCCGTACGGTCGAGGAAGGCGAGCAGCGGCGGGATCCCGGCCCGGAACAGCGCCTGGTCACCGCCCACTTGCAGACGGATCAGGACCTCGTCGAGCAGGTCCGGGTCGGTGGGCGCGATGTGCACGTCCCCGTCCCCGCACGGCCTGCCCACCCCGTCGACCAGCAGCTCCCGGCCGAAGGCCCAGGTCACGGGGGCATCGCCGGGGAGGTGGAAGGTCAGGCGCACGGCATAGGGGTCACGCGTCTCGTAGCGCAGCTCCACCGGAATACGGAACGACAGTTCCTCGGAAACGAGGAAGCTCATCATGACCTCTGCCTGGACCGACTCACGCATCGCCTACCCCGTCATTGCCATCACATGGCCAGGAACCAACTCCCTGACACTGCTGGCATCTTGCTTAACGTGCACACCAAATCACAAGGAGTGAGTTTTCAGATGCTGATAGAGAAGGCGAGTGTCCCTAGTAGCTTTCCGATCTCACTCTGCAACTGCCTGGCTGCGGGGAGTAGTCGATCGGCTTGATTGGACGGAAGGGAAATGGCCATCGTGGCGGCCGTGTTTCCCGCGGTGATGGGGATCGCGGCGCAGACCGTGCCGAGCGCGTACTCCTGTCGCTCCACGATCGGCTGCATCCGCCGCATGCCGTCGAGCCGCCGCAGGAAGGTCCGGTGGTCACGGACCGAGTACCGGGTGATGGACTGCACGGGGTAGCGGTCGAGGTGGTCCTGGCGCTCCTCGTCGCCGAGTTGGCCGAGGAGGCACTGGCCGATCGCGTGGGCGTGCCCGGTCTCCCGGAAGTCGGCCCACTCCTCCACGGCCGGATTGGCGGGGGTGTCCGCGACGCCCACGACCTCGATCTCGCCCTCGCGGTAGACGGCGAAGTAGACCGGGACACCGATGGCGTCCCGCCAGTGCTCCAGGGCTTTGCCGATCATGCCGAGACGATGGTGCCGCGCTCCGCTGCTGCTCAGCTGCTCGGACGCTTCGCCGAGCACGAACACGCCCTTCTCGCGCCGGAGATAGCCCTCGTGCGTCAGCGTGCGCAGCAGGTGGTACGCCGTGGGGAGGGCGAGCCCGGATTCCCGGGCCAACTGCTTTGCGGGGGCGCCGTACTGGTGCGACGAGGCGGCTTCCAGGAGCCGCATCGCACGTTGCACGGAGCCGATGAGGGTGGGGGCCACGGGAGCGGGTGGCGCCCCCAACTGCCCTTCGTCGAGGGGCCGTGCGTCGCCGGCCGGAAGGGCAGCGGACGTGGTGTCAACCATGGCCAAGGTTCACTCCCGAAGCGCGTGGGGGTTTCCGCCCGTGCCCGGGAAACACGGGAGAGGGTGGTGCGCCCGCCGGCGGGGCTCGCCCCGCGTCGGTTTTCGGACTCTAACCCTTGGCCACCGCTCCCCGGCGCGCTGCCGGGAAACTTCCCCCGCCTGAGCGAACCGTTGCCAGACGTCACCAATCGCTGCGCGACGAGGACGAGCCGGATATGAACTTCCGTACGACGTAGATGAGTCCGCCGACCAGGGCGACGAAGATGAGCACCTTGAAGAGCAGGCCGATCACGAATCCGACGACGCTCGCTATCAGCCCGCCGAACACGACCAGGGCGATGACCGGCACCGCGATCCACTTCACCCACCACGGCATGCCCGCGAAGATCTCCCGCATTGCCATCGTCCTTACCTCTCTCCTCTGCATCGCTGCATCCACGCGCTCCGCACTGTCGCTTCCGGGCGCTTCTCCGACTTTCTGCATTCGATGCTAGGCGGGGAAAGGGCGCTGCGGGGCCCTCGGGTCCCTTGTCCTCCCCTGATGCTTTCCCCTAGGGAACCCCGAGGTCGAAGCCCTGAGAACGTCAGCCGAGAGGCGGAGAGGCGCGGGAGGGATCAGGCTTCGGGCGGCGAGAAGACGACGAGGACCCGCAGGTCCTCGGTGATGTGGTGGAACTTGTGCGCCACCCCGGCAGGCACGTACACGACGCTGCCCCGGGCCACCTGCGTCGTCTCCATGCCGACGGTGATCGAAGCGCGGCCGCTCACGATCATGTACACCTCGTCCTGCCGGTGCGGCTGTTGGGGGTCGGTCTCCCCTGCGTCGAGCGCGTACAGGCCGACCGACATGTTCCGCTCCCGCAGGAACTGCAGATATGCCCCGTCGTTGGCGGCGCGCTCCGCCTCCAGCTCGTCCAGTCGGAATGCCTTCATCGCCCTCGTACGCCCCTTGTGCTGATCAGTGAGCCCCGCCGCTCGTCCCCTGCGTCTGCCACGATCAGACACATGAAGAATTTCCTAGTCAAGACGATCGCCAACGCCGCGGCACTCGCCGTGGCCGTTTGGCTCCTCGACAAGATCACGCTGACCGGCGACAACACCGGCAAGAAGGTGCTCACGCTCCTTGTCGTGGCCCTGCTCTTCGGCCTGGTCAACTTTCTCGTCAAGCCCGTCGTGAAGGTGCTCACCTTCCCGCTGTTCATCCTGACCCTCGGCCTGATCACGCTGGTGGTCAACGCCCTGATGCTGCTGCTCACCTCGTGGCTGGCCGGCAAGTTCGACCTCAACTTCCATGTGGAGGGCTTCTGGACCGCCGTACTGGGTGGCTTGATCATCTCGATCGTGTCCTGGGCGATGAACGTCGTCCTGCCCGACGACGAGGACTGAGGCCGCGTGCCTGCGACGCCCTATCGCGTGTGCTTCGTCTGCACCGGCAACATCTGCCGCTCGCCGATGGCCGAGTCCGTCGTCCGCGCGCGGGTGGCGGAGGCCGGGCTCGACGGCCTGGTGGAGGTCGACAGCGCGGGCACCGGAGGCTGGCACGAGGGCGACGGCGCGGACCCGCGCACCGTCTCCGTCCTGGCCGGGAACGGCTATGGGACCGAGCACACGGCCCGCCAGTTCCAGTCCTCCTGGTTCGCCCGCCTCGACCTGGTGATCGCGCTGGACGGCGGCCATCTGCGAGCCCTGCGCCACCTCGCGCCGACCCCGGCCGACGCGGCGAAGGTCCGGCTCCTGCGCTCGTACGACCCGGACGCGGCCGCCGACGACCTCGATGTGCCGGACCCCTACTACGGCGGTCTCGACGGCTTCGAGGAGTGCCTCACCATGGTGGAGGCGGCGAGCGACGGACTGCTCGACGCGGTACGTGACGCAGTGGAAGGGCGGGCGGCATGACGGACACCCCGGCGGGAGCCGGCGCGACGGGCGACGGCACGAGGGCGGTACGGGCGGGTCTGCCGGACCCCGTGAAGCACGAACCGACGCTCCCCGGGCCCGTGTTCGCGGCCCACTTCCACCTGCCGGGCGACCCCACGGGCGGATACGCGTACGGGCGGGACGAGAACCCGACCTGGACGCACCTGGAGCGGGCCATCGGCGAGCTGGAGGCGCCGGGCCGGGTGTCCGGCGAGGACGGGTCGGTGGCGGGCCTGGACGGGTCGGCGGCGGGCGTGGAGACACTGGTCTTCGCCTCCGGGATGGCCGCGATCTCCGCGGTCCTGTTCTCGCAGCTGCGCGCCGGTGACGTGGCCGTGCTGCCGGACGACGGCTACCAGGTGCTGCCCCTGGTCCGCGAGCAGCTCACCGCATACGGGATCGAGGTGCGCACCGCCCCGACCGGCGGCGACGCCCAGCTCGACGTCCTCGACGGCGCGCGGCTGCTGTGGATCGAGACACCCTCGAACCCCGGCCTCGACGTCTGCGACGTGCGCCGGCTCGCCGACGCGGCCCACGCGCGTGGGGCCCTGGTCGCCGTCGACAACACCCTGGCCACCCCGCTCGGTCAGCGCCCGCTCGAACTCGGCGCCGACTTCTCCGTGGCCAGCGGCACCAAGCAGCTCACCGGGCACGGCGACATCCTTCTCGGCTACGTCGCCTGCCGCGACGCCGCCCTGGCGACGTCCGTACGGCGCTGGCGCAAGATCGTCGGCGCGATTCCGGGGCCCATGGAGGCGTGGCTCGCCCACCGCTCGCTCGCCACGCTCCAGCTGCGCGCCGACCGGCAGAACGTCAATGCCCTGGCCGTCGCCGAGGCCCTGCGCGCCCGGCCCGAGGTGACCGGGCTCCGCTATCCCGGGCTGACCGACGACCCCTCGCACAAGACCGCGGCCCGGCAGATGCGCCGCTTCGGCTGCGTGGTCTCGTTCACGCTGCCCACGCGCGCGCGTGCCGAGCGTTTCCTCGACGCGCTGCACCTCGTGGACGACGCGACGAGCTTCGGCGGCGTCCGGTCGACGGCCGAGCGCCGGGGCCGGTGGGGCGGCGACGCGGTCCCGGAGGGCTTCATCCGCCTCTCCGCGGGCGCCGAGGACGCGGAGGACCTGGTGGCCGATGTGCTGCGCGCGCTCGACGAGTCCGCCGACTGACCGGTTTCCGCTGCTGACCTGGGCCGGTCCGGTGGATCGCGCCTAGTACCGGGCTACGTACAACGGACGTCCCGAGCCTCCCCCCTCGTGGCTCGGGACGTCTTCGGTTCTGCGCGCGAAGAACCGCGCGAACAAGGCTAGTTGACTCTGTGTCAGTGTCCAATCACGGTAGCGACAGAAACCTATCGACATATTTATAGTTGGGCGCGCATCCGACAGGGCAGAGGCCCTGGAAGGGGAGGGCGTCGACATGGATCTGGCCCTGCTGCGCACGTTCGTAACCGTGCACCGGGCCGGCTCCTTCACCCGCGCCGCCGCCCTGCTCGGCCTGTCGCAGCCCGCCGTGACCTCCCAGATCCGCACCCTGGAGCGGCAGTTGGGGCGTCCGCTCTTCCTCCGCCAGGCGCGCGGGGTGACGCCGACGAGCATCGGGGACGAGCTGGCGCACAAGGCAGCACCCCACCTGGACGCCCTGGTGGAGATCGCCGAGACCGGCCTCGACGAGGAGTCGTCGGTCCGCACGCTGCACCTCGCCGGGCCTCCCGAGTTCATCGCGGAACGCGCCCTGCCCGCGCTCACCGCCCCGGACCGCCACGACAGCCAGAGCCTCACACTCCGCGCCTCGTTCGGGAACGCCGACGAGGTCCTGGAAGGGCTCGCCGCCGGACACCACGACCTGGCCATCTCCACGGCCCGCCCCCGAGGCGCCCTGCTCACCGCGACCCCGCTCTGCGACGAGGAGCACGTCCTGGTCGCGGGGGAGCGCTGGGCCGCCCGCATCGGACCGGGCAAGCTGCGCCGCAAGGGGGCCCTTGTCCTGGAGAACCTCCCGGTGGTCGAGGTGCACGAATCCCTGCCGTTCGTCGCCCGCTACTGGGCCGCGGTCTTCGACTCCCGGCCCGCCGCATCCGGATCCGTCATCGTGCCCGACCTGCGGGCCGTCCTCGCCTGTACGGCCAAGGGAGCCGGGCTCGCCGTCCTGCCCCGCTATCTGTGCGCACCCGCCCTGGAACGCGGGGAGATCGTTGCCCTCCTCGACCCCGCGGTGCCACCGCTGCGCACCTACTTCCTTGCGACGCGCACCGGCACCCTCGCGATGCCGCACATCGCACGGGCCCACGAGTGGCTGCTGCGCGCCGCCGTCGACTGGGCATGACCCGGCGATTGCCGGACCGGGATGTTTCACGTGGAACGGACCGGGCCACATTTCTCCCATGACCGTCCGACCCGTGGTCAAGCGCACCGCACGCGCCGTCCTGCTGGACGGTGACGACTTCATCCTGATCAAGCGGACCAAGCCCGGCGTCGACCCGTACTGGGTCACGCCTGGCGGCGGCGTGGAGCCCGAGGACGCCACCGTCGTCGACGCGCTCCATCGCGAAGTGGACGAGGAGCTCGGCGCGAAGATCACCGATGTCGTGCCCTGCTTCGTGGACACCGTGGAGCACATCGGCGAGGACGGCGGCGCCACCGGCGTGAAGGTCCAGCACTTCTTCGTCTGCCGCCTCGCGTCCATGGACACGGGACAGCGGCACGGCCCCGAAGTCGAAGAGCCCTGCGGGGAGTACGAGATCGTACGGGTGCCCTTCACCCGGGTGGGGATCGCCTCGGTCCACCTCGTGCCGCTGTCGCTGCGGCACTATCTGGACGGCAACATCGAGGGCGTCCGCGCGATGCACGCCCCCGACCTGGGCTAGGGCCCGATCGCGGCAAGACCTGCCGGGCGGGCCCTAGTCGCCTGCGGTCACCAGCTCTTCGACCGAGTCATGGCGGATCCGCCCGGCCGGTATCCCGATGTCCCGTAGGGCGTCCACACCGCTGCGGATCATGCCGGGCGGGCCCGAGAGATACGCGTCGTACTCATTCCAGGGGCCGTACTCCCGCACGGCGTCGGGCAGTTGGGCCTGCTGGTCCACGACCGGGCGGACAGCCAGCCAGGGGTGGGTCTGCTGGAGTCGCAGCATCGTGTCGATGTCGTACAGGTCGTGGTCCGTGCGTGCACCGTAGAAGACCTCGACCGGGCGCCTCCTGCCGTGCTCGGCGACGTCCTCGACGAGCGCCTTGATGGGCGCGATGCCGGTGCCGCCGCCGAGGCAGAGCAGCCCGCTGTCGGTGGTGTGGTCGACGGTCATGGAGCCGGCGGGCGGGCCGAGCCTCAGCACGTCGCCGGGGCGGGCGCGGTGCACCAGGGCGTTGGAGACCCAGCCCGCCGGAACCGCCTTCACGTGGAAGGAGAGCAGCCCGTCCGGGCGGGGTGCGGAGGCGAACGAGTAGTGCCGCCAGATACGCGGCCACCACGGCGTCTCCAGGCTGGTGTACTGACCCGCGAGGAAGGGATACGGCTGGTCGGTGCGGACCGTGACGACCGCGATGTCGGGCGTCCTGAGGTCGTGCGAGACAACCTCCGCGTACCACCACGCGGGGGCTCGCAGCTCATCTTCGGCCGCCGAGTCGATCATGATCTGGGAGATCGTCGTGTAGGTCCGCACCCAGGCGGCCTCGGTCTCCTCGTCCCAGATCGCACTCGCGTACCGGCTCAGGGAGCCGATCAGGCACTCACCGACAGCCGGGTAGTGCTCGGGCCGGGTGCCGTACTTGCGGTGCCCCCGGCCGAGGTTCTCCAGATATGAGACAAGTACGTCGGTGTTGTCGATGTGCTCGGCCGCCGTCAGCAGCGCCTTGAGCAGCCGGTCCCGCTGGGTGTCCATCGCGGCGGGGAACAGCGATCTGAGTTCGGGGTGCCGGGTGAAGAGCAGGGCGTAGAAGTACGAGGTCACCTTGTCGGCGACGGGGCCCACCTCGGCCATGGTGCGCTGCACCAGGACCGCGTCGGGGGAGGCATCGTCCCGTACGGGCGCGGAGGCGACGGGCGCGGTGGACGCAGGCTCGGAGGTGACGGACTCAGGCGCGGGCCGCGGGGTGGTGGGCTCGGTCGGCTCGGGGCCGGAGGGAGCATCGGGTTCCGGCGCGGCGGTCGATATTCGAGCCTCTTCCGCTACGGCCTCCGTCGCCACCGGCTCGTCGCTCTCCACCGGGGCGGCGT
Source organism: Streptomyces sp. NPDC059009 (assembly GCF_042740175.1). NCBI lineage: Bacteria > Bacillati > Actinomycetota > Actinomycetes > Kitasatosporales > Streptomycetaceae > Streptomyces > Streptomyces sp. NPDC059009. Next base: position 198,344 of record NZ_JBHYJB010000002.1, read on the forward strand.
CGCCTGCCTCCGTGCGGGCAGTACCGGGCCTGCCGAGCGGACGTATGGGTGTGGCGCGGCGTCCCTCGGGTGCCTCGGGCTCCGCCGCGTCCGTACGCACCGGCGGCTTGCGCGGGGTGAACCAGCCGCCTCCGCCGCTGTCACCCCCGCCGGAAGCCTCGTTGTCGGCCGACTTGGTGGTCGGAGCGTCCATCGTGTGCCTCGCCTCGAACATCTCTCAGTCGGTCTGCGCACTTCCCCAGCGGAAGGCTTGTTTTCCCCGCTCTGCCTCGGCAGCCAATGTGGCCACATTGAACCCCGGATTCCCGGACCCTACGGACAAGTAGCCCAGAATGTGACATTGGACGCAGTCATCTCACCGCAGCATCCCATCCACTCGTGTCGCGTCGGCCGGATAACGAGAAGTCCGGGTCTTCGATCTCTTTGCCCCGTTAGGCTGCATTGACCTGCGCTCATGCCTCGCGAGGTGCGCAGACGCCCACTGGGCGTGAACCGGACTCGACCATACCGGCAGCCTCTCGACACACAAGTCCCCCTGTCCTTCATACGGAATTCAGCACGCGACACCGGTCAATTGCCGCAATTAACGGACCCCCGCACCAATTTGTAAGCCTTGCGGAGATCCCTCCCCACATAAGAGTGCGTGGCCAGACTTACGAGGCGTTCGTCCGCATTGACCGCGACGGACACCGGCACCGCGCCGAACAGATCCAGGTCCGAGACCGAGTCTCCATAGGCGACGCAGCCCCCGCGCCGCACGCCGAACTCTTCACAGAGCCGGTCCATGATCTTCACCTTGGCCGCCGGGGTGAGAATGCCCTCCGGATTTACCGCCTCAGTGAACGGCACAGCCGGAAAACGCGACCCATATGCGGCGTGAACACCCCAATCGAGGAGCCGCTCAACGAAGAATGACGGCGAGAGCGAGACAACAGCGGCGTAATCGCCCCTCTCTCTGATCTCGGCCCAGGTTTCGGGAATTCCGGACAGCCAGGGCGCGCCCTCGAACGCGGCCACCACCTGCGCCTCCGTGAGCTCCGCCCACAAGGCACGCACCCGGACCGCGTACTCCAGCGAGTCGACGCGACGCGTCACGAACAGCCGCTCAAGCTCCACGATCTCGGCCTCCAGGCCGAGTTGGCGAGAGATCTCGACCGGGGCGGCCGTGCCATGCAGCAGTGTTCCGTCGAGGTCGAAGAGGTGAAGGCGAGCCATGTACGCCGAGGCTAGTACCCGCGGTTACTCCCGCTGTCAGACGCCCTCACCGCACGCGCTCGGCATCGTGTTTCACGTGAAACTTCATCGCCCCGCCCGTCGGGCCATCCTGGTCGTTCATGTAGCCGTCTCTGTCAGCTGGGCCGGTATCACCCTGGGCCTGCTCGCACTCGCCGTCACCGCGGCAACCACCGGATCCCCGGACGCCGCGGAGGCTTCGTACCGCTCGATGAAGCTGTTCGCGGACTGGCTCATCGTGCCGGTCGCGCTGCTCACCTTGGTGAGCGGGCTGGTTCTCTCACTGGGCACTCCCTGGGGCCTGGCCCGGCACCGCTGGGTCTACGCAAAATTCTGGCTGACCCTCGTCACCACCGGTCTGTCGATCTTCCTCCTGCTCCCCGGCATCAACGAATCGGCAGAACAAGCCATCGCAGGGCAGCCGTTGGAAGGAACGTGGAAGCTCGCCATCGGCCCGTGCGTCTCCTTGAGCGCCTACCTCTTCATGACCGCGATCTCCGTGCTCAAGCCCTGGGGACTGACCCGTCGTGGCCGAAAGCAGCGGGCCTCTCTCCACAAACAGGTGGACGCAAGGGACATGCGTCAGACAGCCTGACCCGCGTGTCGACACCTTCCCTCTCCGCACTCCCCATCCGCCGTCTGACTCCCCAAGGCGTCTCCGCCTGCGCCGACTTGTCCGAGAATCGGGGCTGGCCCCGTGAGGACCACAAGTGGAGCCTGCTGCTGTCCGCGGGCACCGGCTACGGCATCGACGACCCGGAAGGCGGTCTCGTCGCCGCCTGCGTAGTGACCGAGTACGGCCTTCCGGAGCAGCCCGGTCTCGCGGCCATCGGCATGGTCCTGGTCGCCGAGCGGCACGCCCGCCAAGGTGTCGGCCTCCGGCTGATGCGCCACGTGATCGAGGAGGCCGGCACGACGCCGCTCACCCTGCACGCGACGCCCTACGGCCAACCCCTCTATGAGCAGCTCGGCTTCAAGACGACCGGCCGCGCCGAGATGGTCCGCGGCCGGTTCACCCCCGGCGGCCAGGAGCCCCAGGTGCCCACCCGGCCCGCCACGGCCGAGGACCTGCCCGCGATCCTGCGGCTCGACACAGAGGTCTTCGGCCTCGACCGCACACACATGCTCACGCGCCTCCCGGCCTTCTCCGACCTGTTCCGGGTCGCGGAGCTGGACGGCGAGATCGTCGGCTACGCGAGCGCCTGGCCGAATATGGAGACCCATGTCGTCGGCCCGCTGATCGCCCGTGACACGGAGACGGCGAAGTCGCTCATCGCCTCGCTCGGCACCCGCTCCGACCGGCCGCTGCGCACCGACATCGACGTACGCCATGAGGAGCTCCTCGCCTGGGTGAAGGAGCGCGGCCTCGCGCCCGTGTCCTTCAATGCCGTGATGACGTGCGGCATCTCGGGACTGCCCGGCGACTGGACCCGCCGCTTCGCACCGCTGACGGTGGCCGCGGGCTGAGGGAGCCCCACACCACACCGAGGCACGCCCTCAAGTACCCGATGATGAGGGGTACTTGAGGGCGTGCTTTGTGCGATGTCCGCGCGGCGCGTGGTGGACGTCAGTGGTGTACGGGCTGCGGCTGCTCGACGGCTGCCGCACCGGAGACGACCAGGCTGGGCCCGGAGGCGGAGCGGCGCTCCAAACCGGCCGCCACAACCGCGAGGACGAGAGCCGAGCCCGCGAGGACGGCACCGACCCAGTTCGGCGCGGTGTAGCCGAGGCCCGCGGCGATGACGAGGCCGCCGAGCCATGCCGAGAGCGCGTTGCCGAGGTTGAAGGCGCCGATGTTCACGGCCGAGGCCAGCGTGGGTGCACCGGACGCCTGGTCGAGCACTCGCTTCTGCAGCGGGGGCACCGTCGCGAAGCCCAGCGCACCGATCAGCATGACCGTCACGGCAGCGGCAATCTTGTTGTGCGCGGTGAGCGTGAAGAGGGCGAGCACGAGGGCCAGGCCGCCCAGCGAGACGTACAGAAGGGGCATCAGCGCGCGGTCCGCGAGCTTCCCGCCGATCAGGTTCCCGGCGACCATGCCGAGCCCGAACAGGACGAGCAGCCAGGTCACGGAGGAGTCCGCGTAGCCCGCGACGTCCGTCATCATCGGCGCCAGGTAGGTGATGGCGGCGAAGACCCCGCCGAAGCCGAGGACGGTCATCGCCATGGCGAGCAGCACCTGGACGTTCCGGAACGCCGCCAGCTCGTGCCGCAGCCGCACACCCTCGGGCTGGGGCAGGTCGGGGACGAGCTTGGCGATGCCCACGAGGCCGATGACGCCGAGCACGGCGACGATGGCGAAGGTCATGCGCCAGCCGAGGGTCTGCCCGACGAAGGTACCGAGGGGCACTCCGACCACATTGGCCACAGTCAGACCGGTGAACATCATGGCGATCGCTCCGGCCTTCTTCTCCGGCGCGACGAGTTCGGCCGCGACGACCGAGCCGATGCCGAAGAAGGCACCGTGGGCGAGTGAGGCGACGACGCGGCCGGCCAGCATCACACCGAAGACCGGGGCCACGGCGGAGAGCAGGTTGCCCGCGATGAAGAGCCCCAGCAGCAGCATGAGCATCCGCTTGCGGGGGATCTTGGTGCCGAGGACGGTCATGAGGGGCGCGCCCAGCACGACCCCGAGGGCATAGCCGGTCACCAGGAAGCCGGCTGTCGGGATGGAGACACCGAAGTCACCCGCGACCTCGGGCAGGAGCCCCATGATCACGAACTCTGTGGTTCCGATTCCGAAGGCCCCGATCGCGAGGGCCAGAAGCGCGAGAGGCATGGGATCTACCTTCCAGACGGTTGCAGGTGCGCTTTACGTGACTTCACAATAATTGCAGACGCGCGCTAATTGCAAGCGCCGGATATTGCAGCCATCGACTACCCTTGGGGGCACACGCTCCGGGACGGAGGAAGAAGAGCCATGACAGCGACAGACCCGGCACTCACCGCCCTCGCACAGGGCTGGTGCGCGCTCTCCCTGCTCCACGGCAGGATCGAGGCACACATCGAGCGCGCCCTGCAAGCCAGGCACGACCTGAGCGTGCGCGAGTACTCGCTGCTCGACGTCCTCAGCCGCCAGCACGACGGAGAGGGCGGCCATCTGCAGATGAAGCAGGTCGCCGACGCCGTGGTGCTGAGTCAGAGCGCCACCACGCGCCTGGTCACCCGTCTCGAGGACCGCGGGCTGCTCTCGCGCTATCTGTGCCCCACCGACCGCCGCGGCATCTACACCAACGTCTCCGAAGCCGGGCTCAAGCTCCTGGAAGAGGCCCGCCCCACCAACGAGACCGCCCTGCGCGAAGCCCTCGACGAAGCGGCACAGAACCCCGAACTGGCACCCCTGGTCCGGGCCGTCGAAACCGTACGAGCGACTGTCTGAGGTGCGGTCCTCCGCTTAGGCTGCCGCCATGGGAGATCTTGAGATACGCCCGGCGGCAGCGGAGGACCTGCCCGCCATCGTCGCGATGCTCGCCGACGATCCGCTCGGCGCCGAACGGGAATCCCCGGACGACCTGACGCCGTACCGCACCGCGTACGAACGTCTGGCCGGTGACCCACATCAGCACCTGGTCGTCGCCGTGCGCGAGGGACGCGTCGTCGGCACGCTCCAGCTCACGATCATCCCGGGCCTGTCCCGGAAGGGCGCCACCCGCTCGATCATCGAGGGCGTGCGCGTGCACGCGGACGAACGGGGCAGCGGGCTCGGCACCCGGTTCATCGAGTGGGCCGTCGATGAATCCCGGCGCCAGGGTTGCCAGTTGGTGCAGCTGACCTCCGACGCCACCCGCGTCGACGCTCACCGCTTCTACGAGCGGCTCGGTTTCACGGCATCGCACGTGGGCTTCAAACTCCAGCTCTGACAGCACTGGTGGGGCTGTTTCACGTGAAACAGCCCCACCATCCCACCTGCGCGACGGACTACGGCAGCCCTCGCCACCCCTCCGGGTCCACCCCGCCCGGCACCGGTGCCCCTGCCTCGTAGGGCTCACGCGTGAAGACGAACGACCCCAGGTCGAGATGGCTCACCGACCCGTCCGCCCTCCGTACCGCGCGCAACTGCTCCCCCGCGTAGTAGCCGTCCAGGCCCGTCCACGTACCGTCCCCGTTCGCCCGGAACCGCGCCTGGCGCCCTCCGCCGCCCGCGAGCGGCCCCAGCACCACCGCGCCCTGCCCCGTCGAGCGCAGCACGACCACCTGTGTACCGAAGTACCAGGAGCCGACCAACTCCATGACGGAGGAGTCGACTTCGGTCGCCGGGCGCCACGGCTCGGGGATGCGCGGCTCGGCCTCGGCCACCATGAGCACCAGCTCCGCGGTCAGGGCACCGATGGCGGGCCCGGAGGTGCAGTTGACCAGGGCGACGGCCGCGAGCCCCTCCTCCTCGCTCACCAGGAGGCCCGCCAGGTAGCCGGGCAGCGATCCCAAGTGACCGAAGAGGGTGCGTCCTCCGACCCGCAGCAGCTGCGTCCCCAGGCCATAGGTCGCGTCCCAGTTCTCCGCCGCCAACGGCGCCGACGGCGTCCGCATCTCCCGCACCGACTCAGCGCTGAGCACCCGGTCGTCCCCTGCGAGCAGGAAGGCCGCGAAGCGCCCCAGGTCCGCCGTCGTGGACCAGAGCTGGCCGGCCGGGGCCATGAGACCCACGTCCTCGACCTGCTCGGGCATCATCACGTCCGCCCAGGGGTGCACGGCCCAGCCCCCGGCGTGCGGGTCCTGCGGCTGCGCACTCGTGCGGTCCAGGCCGAGTGGCTCCAACACCTCGCGGCGGAGCGCCTCCTCCCACGGGACACCACGCAGCTTCTCCACCAGCGAACCGAGCAGCGTATAGCCGGGGTTGGAGTAGTGATGGAGCCGGCCGACGGGGTGCTTGAACGGCTCCTCACCCAACACATCCGAGAGCTCGGGACGCAGCGCAGCGGAGCTCCGCTCCCACCAGGGGCCCGGAGACTCGGCCGCCAGACCGCTGGTGTGCGCGAGGAGTTCGACGATGGTGACGTCACCGGCACCCGTACCCGGCAGATGCTTCTCCAGCGGGTCCGAGAGATCGAGCAGACCCTCGTCCCGCAGTCGCATCACGAGGACGGCGGTGAAGGTCTTGGTGATCGAACCGATGCGGTACTGGACATTCTCGTCCGGAGCGTGCCCGTCCACAGAGGTGCGCGCCCCGGTCCACACCAACTCCCCGTCTCTGATGACCGAAGCGACCAGCGAGGGGGCACGCCCCTGGGACTGGGCGGTGGCGACCCGATGCAGGAGGGCTCGGCGGGTGGTGGGCAGCAGCTCTTCACGAGATGTCATGGCACCAGTCCACCCTGAGCGATGCTCTTCGTCGACCGCTTTTGTCAGACCTGCTTCAGACCCGCGTCAGATCTGATCCGGCTCGTCGGCCACCTCGGGCAGCAACGGGAAGAGGCGGGTGATGAGAGCCACCGGCCGGGCGCCGTCAGGCCGGGCCAGGGGGCGCTGTTCACGGTCCTGGTAGGGGGCGAGCGCCCTGCGGACGGTCTCCGCGACCCGGCTCATCTCCTCGGGCGTCAGATAGGCGACCGCGCTGAACGCCTCGTCATGGCGCCACTCGGCCGGAGCCTCATTCCTCCGGCTCAGCCAACGCTGCCAGCTCTCGTCCTCGAGTCCGCGTGCCAGATCGCCGAACTGCCCCTCCGCCGAGGCCACTTCACTGGACTCGTGCGTCGTCAGGCGCCACGGGCGTGCGCGGCCCCCCTGGTGAGGGGCCTCCTCGATGTATCCGTGGCGTGCGAGTTGCCGCAGATGGAACGAGCAGAGCCCCGAGCTGTAGCCCAGCCGGACGGCCGCTTCGGTCGCCGTGACCGTGCCGACCTCGGCCAGCAGGTCCAGCAGGGCCGTGCGGACCTCGTGCTCACGCAGTTCGTCACCGGCGCCTTGGGCCAAGGGGGCCTGCGGGTGGAGATCGTCTTCAGTCACTTTGCAAAGTCTGCTACTTTGCAAAGCACTTGGCAAGCGGCTCTCGCTTGCCCGAAGGGGGGAGACAGCCTTGTCCGTTCACCACGATCAACCCCGCCCCATGGACCGGCGCGTCCGTGTGCAGGGCCGGCCCGTCGACGCGTATCCCGCTCTGCCGCCAGAGGCCGGAAGGGGTGCGGTGCGGCGGGTCACTGTGGTGGGCGAGGAGATCCTGAGCCGCCCGTGCCAGGAGGTTGTCGAGTTCGGCACCCCGGAACTCTCGGCGTTGATCGACGATATGTTCCTGACGATGTACGTGGCCGACGGCGCGGGCCTCGCCGCCAACCAGGTGGACGTCGACCTGCGGCTGTTCGTCTATGACTGCCCGGACGACCACGGCATCCGGCACGTGGGCCACATCATCAACCCGGTGCTCGAACTGCCCGATCCGGGCGACCGCCGCCTCGTGGACGAAGGCGAGGGCTGCCTCTCCGTGCCCGGCGCCACCATGGAGGTCCCCCGCACCGATCGCGCCGTCGTCCGCGGCTCCGACAAGGACGGCAATCCCGTCGTCATCGAAGGGACGGGCTACTTCGCGCGCTGCCTGCAGCACGAGACCGACCATCTCCACGGGCGTGTCTATCTCGACCGGCTGTCCAAGCGCGATCGCAAGGACGCGCTGCGACAGATGGCGGAGCGCCGCGAGGAGGTCTTCACCCGACGCGACACCAAGGCGGCCCAGTTGGGCCACTGAGGCGCCCGGCCTCCACGGTCAGATCCCCGTCATCAGGTCTGTGCCATGTCCACGAAGCGCGAGTAGTGGCCCTGGAAGGCGACGGTGATCGTCGCGGTCGGGCCGTTACGGTGCTTGCCCACGATGATGTCCGCCTCGCCCGCGCGCGGGGACTCCTTCTCGTACGCGTCCTCGCGGTGCAGCAGGATCACCATGTCCGCGTCCTGCTCGATGGAGCCGGATTCACGCAGGTCGGAGACCTGGGGCTTCTTGTCCGTGCGCTGCTCGGGGCCACGGTTCAGCTGCGAGAGCGCGATGACCGGGACCTCGAGCTCCTTGGCGAGCAGCTTGAGGTTTCGCGACATGTCCGAGACTTCCTGCTGTCGGCTCTCGGACCGCTTCGAACCACCGGACTGCATCAGCTGCAGATAGTCGATGATCACAAGCTTGATGTCGTTGCGCTGCTTGAGGCGGCGGCACTTCGCGCGGATCTCCATCATCGACAGGTTCGGGGAGTCGTCGATGTAGAGCGGCGCCGCCGAGACCTCGGGCATCCGGCGCGCGAGCCGGGTCCAGTCCTCGTCCGTCATCGTGCCGGAGCGCATGTGGTGCAGCGCCACCCGCGCCTCGGCGGAGAGCAGGCGCATCGCGATCTCGTTGCGCCCCATTTCCAGGGAGAAGATGACGCTGGGCAGGTTGTGCTTGATGGAGGCGGCGCGCGCGAAGTCGAGCGCCAGCGTCGACTTACCCATGGCGGGACGGGCCGCGATGACGATCATCTGGCCCGGGTGCAGACCGTTCGTGAGGGAGTCGAAGTCGGTGAAGCCCGTGGGCACACCGGTCATCTCGCCGCTGCGCGAGCCGATCGCCTCGATCTCGTCGAGCGCGCCTTCCATGATGTCGCCGAGCGGCAGATAGTCCTCGCTGGTGCGCTGCTCGGTGACCGCGTAGATCTCGGCCTGGGCGCTGTTGACGATCTCGTCGACGTCGCCGTCGGCCGCGTATCCCATCTGCGTGATGCGGGTACCGGCCTCGACGAGACGGCGCAGGACCGCGCGCTCGTGCACGATCTCCGCGTAGTACTCGGCGTTCGCCGCCGTCGGGACCGAGCCGACCAGGGTGTGCAGATACGGGGCGCCGCCGACCTTGGTGATCTCACCGCGCTTGGTGAGCTCGGCGGCGACGGTGATCGGGTCGGCCGGCTCCCCCTTCGCGTACAGATCGAGGATCGCCGTGTAGACCGTCTCGTGGGCCGGGCGGTAGAAGTCGTGGCCCTTGAGCACCTCGACGACGTCGGCGATGGCGTCCTTGGAGAGCAGCATGCCGCCGAGCACGGACTGCTCGGCGTCGAGGTCCTGCGGCGGTACGCGCTCGAAGGAGGCGCCGCCGCCGTCCCAGCCGCCACCCTCACGGCCCCGCTCGTGCTGCTCGTCGCGGCCACGGCCGCCCTCGCGGCGCTGGCGGGAGACGGGCAGACGGTCACCCGGACCGCTGTCGGCCCAGGGGTCGTCCAATGGCTCGGAAATACTCACCGGGCCACCTCCTCCCGTCCGCCGAGCGGACCTCGCCGTGCCCCTCTTTCTTACGGCACGACACTGACAAAACAGGAAGCCCAACTCCGGTTCTGACGCGTCGGTTTTACGCGGTTTCCGAGGACGGAGAAGGAGGCGGGCGCCGGACCACGGTAGGCCCGGGGGCACCGTCAGCCAATCTGGTTATCCACAGGCGGTGTGGATGACGGGCGCGATGCTGTGGAGAACTCGGCGAAACCTGTGCACGGCGCGGTGGACAGCCCTGTGAACAAGCCCTCAGCCCTCACAGCAAACCCACTCTGACCTGGCACTTTCCCATCCACCGGCTGTGCAGAAGAAAAACTTCCCCAGTCGGCCCAAGATCTTGGCGAACCCCGTCCCGTCGAGCACCCGACAGCTGTCTCCGTAAGGGTCCTATAGCAGTTGCATCTCTTACCTGTGGAAGATTAGATTGATGCCCATGACACAGGCCCCCGTGGCGACCAAGGCCGCCCGGCGGCAGCACGACCGAGAGATCCTCGCGCTGGCCGTCCCCGCCTTCGGCGCACTCGTCGCCGAACCCCTCTTCGTGATGGCCGACAGTGCCATTGTCGGTCACCTGGGCACGGCACAGCTCGCCGGACTCGGCGTCGCCTCGGCGCTCCTGACGACTGCGGTCAGCATCTTCGTCTTCCTTGCCTACGCCACGACAGCCGCCGTCGCCCGCCGTGTGGGCGCCCAGGACCTCAGGGCCGCCATCCGTCAGGGCATGGACGGCATCTGGCTCGCGCTTCTCCTGGGCATCGCCGTCATCGCCGTCACGCTGCCGACGGCCCCCTCACTCATCGGGCTCTTCGGCGCCTCCGACACCGCCGCTCCGTACGCGAGCACGTATCTGCGCATCTCCGTCCTCGGCATCCCGGCGATGCTCGTCGTCCTGGCGTCCACCGGTGTCCTGCGCGGCCTCCAGGACACCCGTACCCCGCTCTATGTGGCGGTCGGCGGCTTCGTGGCGAACGGTGCCCTCAACGCCGGGCTCGTCTACGGCGCCGGACTCGGCATCGCCGGCTCCGCCTGGGGCACCGTCATCGCGCAGTACGCGATGGCCGCGGTCTATCTCTTCGTGGTCGTGCGCGGTGCCCGGCGCCATGGCGCCTCGCTCCGCCCTGATCTCGTCGGCATCAAGGCGTGTGCCCAGGCCGGAGCGCCCCTGCTCGTACGGACGCTGTCGCTGCGGGCCATCCTGATGATCGCGACCGCCGTGGCCGCCCGTCTCGGCGACGCCGATATCGCGGCCCACCAGATCATCCTGTCGCTGTGGAGCCTGCTCTCGTTCGCCCTCGACGCCATCGCCATCGCGGGGCAGGCGATCATCGGCCGCTATCTCGGCGCCGACGACCCACAGGGAGCCCGTGACGCCTGTCGTCGGATGGTGCAGTGGGGTGTCGCCTCCGGGGTCATCCTGGGAGCACTGGTGGTCGTCACGCGACCGCTGTTCATCCCGCTCTTCTCGAGTGACCCCTCCGTCCAGGACGCAGCCCTGCCCGCCCTCGTCGTGGTGGCCCTCTCCCAGCCGATCTGTGGCGTCGTGTTCGTCCTCGACGGCGTCCTCATGGGTGCGGGCGACGGGCCCTATCTCGCTTGGGCGATGCTGGCGACCTTGGCCGCCTACGCTCCCGTGGCACTGCTGGTCCCCACGCTGGGCTGGGGACTGACGGGCGTATGGGGAGCCATGATGCTGATGATGACGGTGCGCATGCTGACACTCTGGCTGCGGGCCCGCTCCGGGCGGTGGATCGTCACCGGGGCCACGCGCTGAGGCAGTGGCGACGCTGTTTCACGTGAAACGACGACACTGCAGCACGTCGACGACATGGCAAAGGGGCCGCACCCAGTGGGTGCGGCCCCTTTACTCAGTCCTACCAAGCGCAGTGCTTAGGCGGAGACGACCTCGACGTTGACCTTCGCGGCAACCTCGGGGTGCAGACGCACGGACGTCGCGTGGGCGCCCAGCGTCTTGATCGGCGCGCCGAGCTCGACACGACGCTTGTCGACCTTCGGGCCACCGGCAGCCTCGATCGCCGAAGCGACGTCGGCCGGGGTGACGGAACCGAAGAGACGACCGGCGTCGCCGGAGCGGACAGCCAGACGGACCTTGACGGCCTCGAGCTGAGCCTTGATCTCGTTGGCCTGCTCGATCGTCTGGATCTCGTGGATCTTGCGAGCACGACGGATCTGCTCGACGTCCTTCTCGCCACCCTTGGTCCAGCGGATCGCGAAGTTCCGCGGGATCAGGTAGTTGCGGGCGTAGCCGTCCTTGACGTCTACGACCTCGCCGGCGGCGCCGAGGCCGGTGACCTCGTGGGTGAGGATGATCTTCATGAGTCGGTCACCCTTCCCTTATCGCGCGGTGGACGTGTAGGGCAGCAGCGCCATCTCACGGCTGTTCTTCACGGCCGTGGCGACGTCACGCTGGTGCTGCGTGCAGTTGCCGGTCACGCGGCGGGCACGGATCTTGCCGCGGTCGGAAATGAACTTCCGCAGCATGTTCGTGTCCTTGTAGTCCACGTACGTGACCTTGTCCTTGCAGAAAGCGCAGACCTTCTTCTTCGGCTTGCGCACAGGCGGCTTCGCCATGGTGTTTCTCCTGTGTGATCAAGAAGTGTGGGTACGGCCCACCCTCGGCCCGAAGGCTTAGAAGGGGGGCTCGTCCGAGTAGCCGCCGCCGGAACCGCCGGAGTTTCCACCCCAGCCACCGCCGCCGCCCTGCTGCTGACCGCCGCCGGCAGGCGCACCGGTCGCCCAGGGGTCGTCGGCGGGAGCACCGCCGCCACCCTGCTGCTGACCGCCGCCGGAGCCACCGCCCCAGCCGCCGCCCTGCTGGCCGCCGCCACCGCCGCCGTAACCACCCTGGCCGCCACGGCCCGAGGTCTTGGTGACCTTGGCCGTCGCGTTCTTCAAGCTGGCGCCGACTTCCTCGACGTCCAGCTCGTAGACCGTGCGCTTGATGCCCTCACGGTCCTCGTAAGACCGCTGCTTCAGTCGGCCCTGCACGATGACGCGCATGCCTCGCTGAAGCGACTCTGCGACGTTCTCCGCCGCCTGACGCCAGACCGAGCAGGTCAGGAACAGGCTCTCGCCGTCCTTCCACTCATTGGTCTGCCGGTCGAAAGTGCGGGGAGTGGACGCGACACGGAACTTCGCGACCGCCGCACCGGACGGGGTGAAGCGCAGCTCGGGGTCGTCGACAAGATTGCCGACGACCGTGATGACGGTCTCGCCTGCCATGGGTGAACCTCTCGGCGGGTTTGCTGCTGGCTGCTTGCTGCTACTCGAAACCCGAGTGCCGCTGAGCTAGGAAGCTCAGTGGGTCTCGGGACGGAGGACCTTGGTCCGGAGGACCGACTCGTTCAGGTTCATCTGGCGGTCGAGCTCCTTGACGACCGCAGGCTCGGCCTGCAGGTCGATGACCGAGTAGATGCCCTCGGGCTTCTTCTTGATCTCGTACGAGAGACGACGACGGCCCCAGGTGTCGACCTTCTCCACCTTTCCGTTGCCCTCACGGACGACGGAGAGGAAGTTCTCGATCAGCGGGGAGACAGCACGCTCCTCGAGATCGGGGTCGAGGATGACCATCACCTCGTAGTGACGCATGTGGAACCCACCTCCTTTGGACTCAGCGGCCACGGTCGTTCCGTGGCAGGAGGGTTGTTATGCGTACGCAACGGTATCGGCCGCCACTGACAATCAGGCCCTTCAGAGAAGGACTGCCGTCGTGGCCTGGGCAGACACCGGTGCAGACGGTACAGAGTACCCGCACCGAGGCTTCCGGTTGAAATCCGGCGGCGGGCGGGCAGAATCTGTACACATCGGGTGTCTATGGCGCTACGATGCGCCGCCTTCCGCAGGAGGTGCCTCCCATGGCACAGACAATGCGCCCCACCAACACCGCCACGTCTCTCTTCGCCACGGACGGGAAACCCCATCCCCTCCAGGACACGCTCCTCGGCGTGACCCTGGTGCTCGGCGCCATCGCGTTCGTCACGGCGATGTTCCACAACCTCCACCTCATCAGTTCCTGGACCGGCCTCGTGGGGATCTTCACGGGCGCGTACGGCCAGTTCATCTCGGTGACGACCCGCGAGCGCTTCGGCATGATCCTCGGTCTCGGCGCCTCGGCCGTCGGGTTCTTCCTGAGCATGGCGCACGGCGGTCTCTTCGGCGGAATCGTCGGCTGAACCCCCTCCGGCACCCCGGTCCCGCTCCTGACCGGGGTCCCAGGTTCCATACGCCCAGACGGGGCGCGGGCGGGGCGCAGTAGGCTTCGGCGCGAGAGCCGGAGCCCCTGTACCCATGGGGACAGACCTGCCGAGGAGCGCCCCGCATGAGCCTGACCCTGAGGACCATCGACCGGAAGCTGCATCTGGATTACATCCAGAGCCTGCCGTCGGCGAGTCATTGCCAGGTCCCGGCATGGGCTGATGTGAAGAGCGAGTGGCGTTCGGAGAGCCTGGGCTGGTTCGACGACCGGACCGGCCAGCTGGTCGGTGTGGGCCTGGTCCTCTACCGCCAGCTGCCCAAGGTCAAGCGGTACCTCGCATACCTGCCCGAGGGCCCGGTCATCAACTGGTACGCCCCGAATCTGGACGAGTGGCTGCAGCCGATGCTCGCCCACCTCAAGAAGCAGGGCGCCTTCTCCGTGAAGATGGGCCCGCCCGTCGTGATCCGCCGCTGGGACGCTCCGGCGATCAAGGCAGGCATCCAGAACCCCGACGTGAAGCGGCTGCGCGACACCGAGGCGACGCACATCGAGCCGCGTGCCTTCGAGGTTGCGGACCGGCTGCGCCGCATGGGCTGGCAGCAGGGCGAGGACGGCGGCGCCGGCTTCGGTGACGTCCAGCCCCGCTTCGTCTTCCAGGTGCCGCTGGCCAACCGCTCCCTGGAGGAGGTCCAGAAGGGCTTCAACCAGCTGTGGCGCCGTAACATCAAGAAGGCCGAGAAGGCCGGTGTCGAGGTCGTCCAGGGTGGCTACCAGGACCTCGCCGAGTGGCAGCGCCTCTACGAGATCACGGCGGTGCGCGACAAGTTCCGCCCGCGCCCGCTCGGTTACTTCCAGCAGATGTGGCAGGCCCTCAACTCCGAGGACCCCAACCGCATGCGGCTGTACTTCGCACGGCACAACGGCGTGAACCTGTCGGCCGCGACGATGCTCGTCGTCGGCGGCCACGTCTGGTACTCCTACGGCGCCTCGGACAACATCGGGCGCGAGGTCCGGCCCTCGAACGCGATGCAGTGGCGGATGCTGCGCGACGCGTACGCGATGGGTGCCACCGTCTATGACCTGCGCGGCATCTCCGACTCCCTGGACGAGACGGACCACCTCTTCGGCCTGATCCAGTTCAAGGTCGGCACCGGCGGCGAGGCCGCCGAGTACATCGGCGAGTGGGATTTCCCGCTCAACAAGCTGCTGCACAAGGCCCTCGACATCTACATGTCGCGCCGCTGAACCGGCACACTTTTCTTCCGTACCTCTGACCTCAGACACACCGCAGCCACACGAAAGGTTCCGGACCGGCCATGGCGCTCACGCTCTCCGTCGACACCGCGCGCTGGCGGGCGCATCACAAGCACGTGCTGGAGCAGTTCCCGGGCCTGGTCCCGGTCTGCAAGGGCAACGGCTACGGCTTCGGGCATGAGCGGCTCGCGGAGGAAGCCACGCGCTTCGGCTCCGAGATCCTCGCCGTCGGCACGACGTACGAAGCAGCGCGGATCAAGGACTTCTTCGGGGGCGACCTGCTGGTCCTGACGCCGTTCAGGCGGGGCGAGGAGCCGGTGCCGCTGCCGGACCGGGTCATCCGTTCCGTGTCCTCGCTCGACGGCGTGCACGGCCTCGTCGGGGCCCGCGTGGTCATCGAGGTCATGTCCTCGATGAAGCGCCATGGCGTGAGCGAGCAGGACCTGCCGCAGCTGCACGCGGCCATCGAGGACGTCCGCCTCGAGGGCTTCGCGATCCACCTCCCCCTGGACCGCACCGACGGCTCGGACGCCGTCGAGGAGGTCATCGGCTGGATGGACCGTCTGCGCGCGGCCCGGCTCCCGCTGCACACGATGTTCGTCAGCCACCTCAAGGCCGCCGAACTCGCCCGCCTCCAGCAGCAGTTCCCGCAGACCCGCTTCCGGGCGCGCATCGGCACACAGCTGTGGCTGGGCGACCACGAGGCGACGGAGTACCGCGGAGCGGTGCTCGACGTCACGCGCGTCGCCAAGGGTGACCGCTTCGGCTACCGCCAGCAGAAGGTCGCCTCGGACGGCTACCTGGTCGTCGTCGCGGGCGGCACGTCGCACGGGGTGGGCCTGGAGGCCCCGAAGGCGCTGCACGGCATGATGCCGCGCGCCAAGGGCGTGGCCCGTGCGGGGCTCGCGACCGTCAACCGCAACCTCTCGCCGTTCGTCTGGGCGGGCAAGCAGCGCTGGTTCGCGGAGCCGCCGCACATGCAGGTCTCCATCCTCTTCGTCCCCGCGGACGCGCCGGAGCCCAAGGTGGGCGAGGAACTCGTCGCCCACCTGCGCCACACCACGACGCAGTTCGACCGAATCGTCGACCGCTGACCGCAACTCTGAAGGGCGCAACGCTGAAGGGGCGGACACGGCATCGTGTCCGCCCCTTCAGCGTGTGCATTCAGGAGGAAGCGTCGTCCGCCGTCGTCCCCCACTTCACATACGTGCCTTCGGCCATGTGTGCCGCATGCCGCGGGGGATGGGCCGCCGCTCCGAGAACGAAGACGTCTTCCGCGCCGTCCAGGACCCCGCCCGAGGGGTCGTCGTCCCCGGCCCGCCGCACCACGTCCCGCTCCGGCATCAGAATGTCGCGTACGACCACGACACACAGGTAGAGCGTCCCCAACAGGTGGACGGCGATGGCGAGTTGGTAGCCCTCCGTCGGCAGCCCCTTGTGGGCGTCTCCGCTCGTCGTGTACGCGAGGTACATCCAGATGCCGAGGAAGTACGCCACCTCGCACGCCTGCCAGATCAGGAAGTCCCGCCAGCGCGGCCGGGCCAGGGCGGCCAGGGGGATCAGCCACAGCACGTACTGCGGTGAGTAGACCTTGTTGGTGAGGATGAAGGCCGCGACGACGAGGAACGCGAGCTGCGCGAAGCGCGGGCGTCGTGGGGCCGTGAGGCCGAGCGCACCGACGCCCAGGCACGCCAGCAGCATCAGGGCCGTGGCAAGGGTGTTGACGGTGTCGGTGGTCAGCGGGCTGTCCATGCGCTGGGAGAGGATCAGCCAGATCGACCCGAAGTCGACGCCCCGCTCCTGGCTGAAGGTGTAGAACTTCGCCCAGCCCTCGCGGATGTGGAAGCCCGTCGAGTCGTGCATGACCATCACCGGCAGGTTCACCACGAGCCAGGCACCCACCGTCGCACCCACGGCCGTGCCGAATTCTCGCCACTTGCCGGCGCGCCAACAAAGGATGAGCAGCGGCCCGAGGAGCAGTGCCGGATAGAGCTTGGCGGCCGTGGCGAGCCCGAGCAGCACACCGAAGGCGAGGCTCCGCCCACGTGACCACATCAGCATCGCGGCGGCCGTGAGCGCGACGGCGAAGAGGTCCCAGTTGATGGTGGCCGTCAGCGCGAAGGCGGGCGCGAGCGCGACGAGCAGGCCGTCCCAGGGGCGACGCCGGTGCGTGCGGGCGATGCAGACGGCGATGACCGCTGTGCAGGCCATCAGCATCCCCGCGTTGACCATCCAGTACCACTTCTCCTGGTGCTGGATGGAGCCGTTGCCGGGAGTCAGCCAGGACGCCACCTCCATGAACACCCCGGTGAGCACCGGGTACTCGAGGTACTCCATGTCGCCGGGCAGCTTGTCGAAGTACGGCACGAGACCGTCGGCGAAGCCGCGCCCCTGATAAAGGTGCGGGATGTCGGAGTAGCAGGCGTGCGTGTACTGCGAGCTGGCCCCGAAGAACCAGCCGCCGTTGTAGCAGGGGAACTTCTGCACCATCCCGAGGGCGAACATCCCCAGGGCGACCAGCACGATGACGCGTACGGGGCCCCACCAGGACGCGGTGAACAGCACTCTTCGGCCGACGGGCCCGCCGATCAGCTCACTGCCGGCCGCGGCGACCTCGTCCTCCTTGGTCGGCCGGACCGGCTCCCGCTCCCGCACGCTCGGGGGCTGGTGCTCGCTCGTGGGCGTCATCTCTGCACTGGGCATGCCGCACATCCTGCCGTACGCACCTGGGAACACGTCGAGGGCCGCCGCACCCGGTAGGTGCAGCGGCCCTCGTTTCACGTGAAACACGCGCCGTGCTCGTCGGCTGACTCCTAGGAGCCAGACACCGGAGCGGCCACTGGATCAGCCGCCGTCCGAGCCTCCTAGGAAGCCTCCGCCATTGCCATTGCCGTTACTGCCTCCGGTGCCCCCACCCGTCGGATTGTCCGTGCTCGGTGGCGACTGACCGCCGGTGCCTCCACCGGTGTCGACACCGCCATCGGACGTACCGCCGTCGTTGTTGCACTCCCAGTCATCCCACTCACAGGACTCTGTGGGGTCGGGGGATTCGGACGGCGATTCCGAGGGCTTGCCGCTGTCCGAGGGGGTCGCCGAGGGGGTCTCCGACGGTTCCTCGGTCGGTGTCGGGGTCGGCGTCGGCGGCGGGGTCTCGCCGACGACCTGACCGATCGGTTCCGGCGTCGGGAAGCGCTCGGCGCGCTGGCCCTTCATCGCCTTCTCCATGTAGTCGTGCCAGATCTCCGAGGGGAACGAGGCACCGTGGATCTTCTCTTCGCCGCCCGTGCCGTACATCTCGAGGAACTGGCGCTTCTTGTTGCCCTCGTTGTCGTCGAGCCGGTACATGCTGATCGCGGTCGACAGCTGCGGGGTGTAGCCGACGAACCAGGCGGACTTGTTGCCGTCGGTCGTACCGGTCTTGCCCGCCACGTCACGCCCGGCAAGCTGGGCCTTGGTGCCGGTGCCCTTCTCGACGACGGTCTTCAGCACGTCGGTCACGTTGCTGGCGACGTCCTCGTCGAATGCCTGCTTGGGCTTCACGTCATGCCGGTAGACCGTCTCGCTCTCGTGATCGATGCTCTTCACCGAGAACGGGTCGTTCTGCTTCCCCTTCGCCGCGAACGTGGAGTACGCACCCGCCATGCGGATCGCACTCGGTGACGACGTACCGAGCGAGAAGGAGGGGTAGTTGGCGCTGGCCATCGAGTTGTCGTCGCGGAGCCCCGCGTCCATGGCGGCCTGCTTCACCTTGTCGAGCCCGACGTCCATACCGAGCTGGACATAGGCGGAGTTCACCGACTCGCGCATGGCCTCACGAAGGTCGATCTGGTAGGTCGGCCGGTTGTAGGAGGCGCCGCCGTCATTCTTCTGCAGCCACTCCTTGCCTTCCTTGTCCTGCCAGACCTGGCCGTTGTACTGCTGGATCTTGAGTTTGTTCTTGCCGCTGTACAAGCTCTTCGGATTGACGATCTTGCGCTCACCTGGGCCCTGAACCTCCGGCCCGTCCGGATCGCGAACACCATCCTTGAAGGCAGCCGCCAGGACGAACGGCTTGAAGGTCGAACCGACCTGGGCACCGGTCTGGTCGGCGTTGTTGGTGAAGTGCTTGGTCGCGTCCTCACCGCCGTAGATCGCCTCGATCGCGCCGCTCTTCGGGTTCACCGACGCACCGCCGAACTGGACGTGGGAGTCCTTGTCCGGACGCTTGTCCTTGTTGATCTTGGCCTTGCGTACCTTCTTCACCGCGTCCTCGAGCTCCTTGACCTTGTTTCTGTCGAAGGTCGTGTGGATCTCGTAGCCGCCCAGCTGCAGCTGGTTCTCAGTGATGTTGGTGTTGTTGAGCACGTACGCCTTGGCCAGGCCAACCAGATAGCCGGTCTGACCGCCCAGCTGAGCGTTCGAGCGCGGGTTCTGCGTCTTGGGGAACTTGGTGTACTTGGCCCGCGTCCCGGCGGTCATGCGACCGTCCTTGACCTCCTCGTCGAGGATCCACTTCCACCGCTTCTCAGCCCGAGCCCGGTTGGCATCCTGCGAGGCGGCGGGGTCGACCTCGGGGGAGCCCGCGGGGTCGTAGTAAGTGGCGCCCTTGAGCACCGTCGCCAGGAGAGCGCACTGGCTCGGGTCCAGGTCCTTGGCGTTCTTGTTGAAGTACGTGCGCGCGGCGGCCTGGATGCCGTAAGCGCCCCGGCCGTAGTAGGCGGTGTTGAGGTACCCCGCCATGATCGTTTCCTTCTTCTCCTGGCGGCCCACCTTTATGGAGATGAAGAGTTCCTTGAACTTCCGGCTGAACGTCTGCGACTGGTCACCGAGCCGCGCGTTCTTCACGTACTGCTGAGTGATGGTCGAACCACCTTGGGTCTCCCCGCCCTTGGCCATATTGACCAGGGCACGGGTGATGCCCATCGGGTCGATGCCCTTGTCCTTCTCGAAGGACTTGTTCTCCGCGGACATGACGGCGTACCGCATCTCCTTGGGGATGTCCTCGTACGGGATGATCTGACGGTTGGTCTCGCCGCCGGTCGCGACCATCACCTTGCCGTCGGCCCAGTAGTAGACGTTGTTCTGGGCCAGGGCGGCGTCGTCGACCTTCGGGACCTCCACCAGCGCGTACGCGATGCCCGCGACGGCCATCAGACTGCCGACGAACGCGATGAAGAGGCCGGAGATCAGGCGCCACGAAGGGATCCAGCGCCGCACCCCGTGCCTGCCCGCCCGCGGGTAGTCGATGAAGCGCTTCTTGCGGGGCGGCTCGAAGCCACGTCCCCGGCCGCGCCCCGGACCTCCGGGGCCACCGGGTCCACCGCCGCGTCGCCCTCCGCCGCCACCGCGCCCGCCCCCGTCGGGGGCTCTGCGGTGCCCGCTGCCGGCGGCCGAACCACTGCGCTGCGCTGCGCGCCGCGCCTCGGCCCGGCCACCGTACGGTCGTTCCCCGCCCTCGGAAGGACCGGAACCATACGAGGAAGAGGGCGATCCTGTGGCGCCCCGCGGTGCTGCGCGACGGCCGGACGGTGCGCCGGAAGCGCCGCGTCGGGCCGCGGCACGTCCGCCGCCCTGCGGCTGCGGCGGTTTGCGACGGTGCTCGCTCATCGAACGATTACTCCTCGGGCAGGCGCGGGCATCCGCGCCTGGAAACGGCGGCTGGTTTCCGGTCCCCCCGACGTGCGGATGCGCCCATTCCGGCACCCACCCGCACCACACCGGGGACGACGACGCTCCCATACGTCACTTGGTTCCCGGCGGTTTGCATGGCGCACAGACTACGCACCGTCAAAACCCTCGTAGCCCCGAAGTTCACCCCAAATCAGGCAAGTTACTTCCTACGAATCGGTGATGTGACGCCGTTCACCGTCCCCCCTCTTGCCCCAGCCGGATGGCCGTTCTATCGTCACGATGTATCGAGTCGATACATCAGCTCGGCATAAAGTCCGCGCCAACGGTTCGCGACAGAAAGGGGGCGGCGATGAGCAGGCGCTCCGGCATCCTCGAGTTCGCCGTACTCGGTCTGCTGCGCGAGTCCCCGATGCACGGCTATGAGCTGCGTAAACGACTCAATACATCGCTCGGAGTCTTCCGTGCCTTCAGTTACGGGACCCTGTACCCCTGCCTCAAGACGCTGGTCGCCAACGGCTGGTTGATCGAGGAGCCGGGCACGGGATCCGACGAGGCCCTGGCCGCACCACTCTCAGGGCGTCGCGCCAAGATCGTCTACCGATTGACAGCAGAAGGTAAGGAACACTTCGAGGACCTGCTCTCGCAGACCGGCCCCGATGCGTACGAGGACGAGCACTTCGCCGCCCGCTTCGCCTTTTTCGGCCAAACTTCGCGAGACGTACGCATGCGCGTGCTCGAAGGGCGGCGCAGCCGTCTGGAGGAGCGCCTGGAGAAGATGCGGGCCTCACTGGCCCGCACCCGGGAGCGCCTCGACGATTACACGCTTGAGCTGCAGCGGCACGGCATGGAGTCCGTGGAGCGCGAAGTGCGCTGGCTGAACGAGCTCATCGAGAGCGAGCGCGCCGGACGCGACCAGCAACGGTCGACGCCGGACGGCTCCGCTCAGCAGGACAGCACATCTGGGGAGTCGGGCGGCCTGCCCCGGCGGCGAGGCAGCACCTCGCCGCCGGATCCGTCCGATGACACCGCCACGTGACCTCCGCGATCCGCGGGGTCACATCCGGAATACCGAGATCACACAGGGAGCAACCGGAATGGGTTCGGTTCGCGTAGCCATCGTCGGCGTGGGCAACTGCGCCGCCTCGCTGGTCCAGGGCGTCGAGTTCTACAAGGATGCCGACCCGGACACCAAGGTCCCGGGCCTCATGCACGTCCAGTTCGGCGACTACCACGTCGGTGACGTCGAGTTCGTCGCCGCGTTCGACGTCGACGCGAAGAAGGTCGGCCTCGACCTCGCGGACGCCATCGGTGCCAGCGAGAACAACACCATCAAGATCTGCGACGTGCCCAACAGCGGCGTCCAGGTCCAGCGTGGCCACACCCTCGACGGCCTGGGCAAGTACTACCGCGAGACCATCGAGGAGTCCGCCGAGGCCCCGGTCGACGTCGTCCAGATCCTCAAGGACAAGCAGGTCGACGTCCTCGTCTGCTACCTGCCCGTCGGTTCCGAGGACGCCGCGAAGTACTACGCGCAGTGCGCCATCGACGCCAAGGTCGCCTTCGTGAACGCCCTCCCGGTGTTCATCGCCGGCACCAAGGAGTGGGCCGACAAGTTCACCGAGGCCGGCGTGCCGATCGTCGGTGACGACATCAAGTCGCAGGTCGGCGCCACCATCACGCACCGTGTGATGGCCAAGCTGTTCGAGGACCGCGGTGTCCGTCTTGAGCGCACCATGCAGCTCAACGTCGGCGGCAACATGGACTTCAAGAACATGCTCGAGCGCGACCGCCTCGAGTCCAAGAAGATCTCGAAGACGCAGGCCGTCACCTCGCAGATCCCGGACCGCGACCTGGGCGAGAAGAACGTCCACATCGGCCCGTCCGACTACGTCGCGTGGCTCGACGACCGCAAGTGGGCCTACGTCCGCCTCGAGGGCCGTGCCTTCGGTGAGGTCCCGCTGAACCTGGAGTACAAGCTCGAGGTCTGGGACTCCCCGAACTCGGCCGGTGTCATCATCGACGCCCTGCGCGCCGCGAAGATCGCCAAGGACCGCGGCATCGGCGGCCCGATCCTCTCCGCGTCCTCGTACTTCATGAAGTCCCCGCCGGTGCAGTACTTCGACGACGAGGCGTTCGAGAACGTCGAGAAGTTCATCAAGGGCGAGGTCGAGCGCTAACCAGACCCAGAGGGGCAGCACAGCTCCTTCTCCCGGTCTGTCGAGGGCCCCGGAGCGTACACGTCGTACGCGCCGGGGCCCTCCTCGTATGTGAGGCTGTGCCCATGGCTGTCGTACGTGACCTGCGCGTACTCCTGCGCTTCCAGGCGTTTCGACGCCTGCTCGCCATACGCCTGCTGTCCCAGGGCGCGGACGGCGTCTATCAGGTCGCGCTCGCCACCTACGTCGTCTTCTCACCGGAGAAGCAGACCTCCGCCACGGCCATCGCCTCCGCGATGGCCGTGCTCCTCCTGCCGTACTCCCTCGTCGGTCCCTTCGCGGGCGTGCTGCTGGACCGCTGGCAGCGGCGACAGGTTTTCCTGTACGGGAATCTGCTGCGGGCCGCGCTGGCCTCGCTGACCGCCTTGCTGATGCTGAGCTCGGCACCGGACTGGCTCTTCTACGCCTCCGCGCTGTGCGTCACGGCCGTCAACCGCTTTGTCCTGGCGGGGCTTTCGGCCGCGCTGCCCCGCGTGGTCGACACCGAGCGCCTCGTCATCGCCAACTCCCTCTCTCCGACGGCCGGGACGCTCGCGGCCACCATGGGCGGTGTACTCGCCTTCGCCGTGCGCCTGCTGGTGGCGGACTCGGACGCGGCGGTGGTCCTCCTCGGGGCCGTCCTCTACCTCTGCTCGGCCCTCTCGTCACTGACCCTGACGCGGGAACTGCTCGGTCCCGACCCGGAGTTGGTGCAGTCACGCCTCGGAACGGCTCTGGCCAGCACGGCACAGGGTCTGCGCGAGGGTGTCCGGCACCTCTGGGAACGCCCCGCGGCAGCCCGCTCTCTCACCGCGATGACGCTCATGCGCTTCTGCTACGGCGCGCTTCTGGTCATGGTGCTGATGCTCTGCCGGTACGCGTGGAGTTCGACGGAGACCGATGGTCTCGCGCTCCTCGGGCTCGCCGCGGTGGTCTCGGCGGCGGGGTTCTTCGTCGCGGCGGTGGTGACGCCCGCGGCGGTGGACCGGCTCGGTCCCGCGGGCTGGATTGCCGGATGCGCGGGCACGGCAGCGGTCCTCGAACCCGCCCTCAGCCTGTCCTTCGCCCCCATCCCCATACTCATCGCCGCCTTCGTGCTCGGCCTGACGACGCAAGGCGCGAAGATCGCCACGGACACGGTGATGCAGTCCTCGGTGGACGACGGCTTCCGCGGCCGGATCTTCTCCCTCTACGACGTGCTCTTCAACGTCGCATTCGTCGCCGCGGCCGCGGTGGCCGCGCTGATGCTGCCGCCTGACGGCCGATCGGTTCCGCTCGCGATCTCAGTTGCCTTGATCTACGCGGCAGTTGCTGCGCTTATGACCCGATTCAGCGCACAGTAAGTGTTACATCAGTGCCACAGAGAACCCTCTGGGTTCAGAGTTGCCATAGGGGCCAGATAGCTTACGGGGCGTCGTATCCGCGCCATCGCGCTCTCGTTCTAGGGGGACCCCCAAAGTGACCACTCCGCCGCCCCACGGCCAGAACCCGTACCCGCCCCAGGGCCAGAACCCCTACGGCCAGCCGCAGGGCGCCCCATACGGTCAGCCGCAGGGCGGCGCCCCGTACGGCCAGCAGGCTCCCACCGCTCCGTACCCCCCGCAGCAGGGCCAGCCGGGCATGCCGCAGCAGCCGTATCAGCAGTTCAACCAGGGGGGTCCGGTACCGCCGCCGGCTCCGGCGCGGCCCCGCCGCCCCTTCAAGACCTACCTCCGCGCCGGAGCCGTCGTGCTCGGCCTCATAGCGCTCGGAGTCGGCTGGCTGGCCAGCCGGGACGATGCGGAGACAGCGGCGGTCGGCGACTGCATGCACCGGGGCAGCTCTGACGACAGCCACCCCGACCTCGAGGTTGTCGGTTGCGACGACTCCAAGGCGCAGTACAAGGTGCTCGCCAAGATCGAAGGCACCTACACGGGCCTCCTGGCCGACAGTAAGTGCAAGGCTGAGGCCAAGGACTTCCAGTACGCCTACACGCAGTCGGGTAAGGGAACGGACTTCGTGCTCTGCCTCAAGGACTACAAGCAGTAGGCGTTCCAATCGCGGAGGGGGCGTTGTTTAACTGTTAAAAAAACCCCCCACCCCCAACAACAACCCCACCCCCCCCCCCCGCCCGAGTGGGTGGGCGGTGTTTTTCACCACCCCCACCCCCCCCCCCCCCCGCCAGCGTCAGCCCTCCGACTGCTCCGCCCACCACCCCTTGAGCGCAGCCACCGCCGCATCCCGCTCCATCGGCCCGTTCTCCAGCCGCAGTTCCAGCAGGAACTTGTACGCCTTGCCGATCACAGGGCCCGGCCCCACGTCCAGGACCTGCATGATCTCGTTGCCGTCGAGGTCCGGCCGGATCGAGTCGAGCTCCTCTTGCTCCTGGAGCCGGGCGATGCGCTCCTCCAGGCCGTCGTAGGCCCGCGACAGCGCATTGGCCTTGCGCTTGTTGCGGGTCGTGCAGTCGGAGCGTGTGAGCTTGTGGAGGCGGGACAGCAGCGGGCCCGCATCGCGGACGTAGCGGCGTACGGCCGAGTCCGTCCACTCACCTGTGCCGTAGCCGTGGAAGCGCAGGTGGAGCTCGACGAGGCGCGAGACGTCCTTCACCAGCTCGTTGGAGTACTTGAGCGCCGTCATGCGCTTCTTCGTCATCTTCGCGCCCACCACCTCGTGGTGGTGGAACGAGACCCGACCGTCCTGCTCGAAGCGACGCGTCCTGGGCTTGCCGATGTCGTGAAGCAGGGCGGCAAGACGCAGGGTCAGGTCGGGGCCGTCCGTCTCCAGGGCCATCGCCTGCTCCAGGACGATCAGCGTGTGGTCGTAGACGTCCTTGTGCCGGTGGTGCTCGTCACGCTCCAGGCGCAGAGCAGGGAGCTCGGGCAGGACGTACTCCGCGAGCCCGGTGTCGACCAGCAGGGCCAGGCCCTTACGCGGGTGAGCGGAGAGGATCAGCTTGTTCAGCTCGTCCCGCACCCGTTCCGCCGAGACGATCTTGATGCGCTCGGCCATCGCCTTCATCGCGGCGACGACCTCCGGGGCGACCTCGAAGTCCAGCTGAGCGGCGAAGCGTGCCGCACGCATCATCCGCAGCGGGTCGTCGGAGAAGGACTCCTCGGGAGTACCGGGGGTGCGCAGGATGCGCTGTGCCAGGTCTTCGAGTCCCCCGTGCGGGTCGATGAACTCCTTCTCCGGGAGCGCCACCGCCATCGCGTTCACGGTGAAGTCACGGCGGACGAGGTCTTCCTCGATGGAGTTGCCATAGGACACCTCCGGCTTGCGCGAGGAACGGTCGTACGCCTCGGAGCGGTACGTCGTGACCTCGATGTCGAAGCGCTGCTGGGTATCTCCGACGCGGGCGTCCTTCTGGCAGCCGACCGTGCCGAAGGCGATCCCGACCTCCCACACCGCATCCGCCCACGGCCGCACGATCTTCAGCACGTCGTCGGGACGCGCGTCCGTCGTGAAGTCCAGGTCGTTGCCGAGCCGGCCAAGGAGCGCGTCCCGGACCGAGCCGCCGACCAGAGCAAGGGAGAACCCGGCCTCCTGGAAGCGGCGGGCCAGGTCGTCCGCGGCGGGGGAAACGCGCAGCAGTTCGCTGACCGCACGGCGTTGCACCTGGCTCAGTTCAGTGGGGTTGTCCTCAGGGACGTCATTGGCGTTCGGCACAACAGAAAAGGGTACGTGCCCCGAACCCCCACGGCCGACCGGATTCCCTGGGCGCTCCCCGAGGCCGCCGTCCCGCCCCGACCAGGTCGTCCGATCATGTGGAGCAGTCCGCGGCACTTCGCCACAGCGCGCATCGTTACCATGCGTGGACGCACAACCGACGACCACTGACGACGATGAGGGACGGGCGAACGCGTGGCCGAGGCGGCAGACAACCCGGGGACGAGTCCCGCACCTGCCCGCCGCTGGCTGCGGCGCACGGCGGCACTGCTGGCAGGCGCCCCCCTGCTGGCCGGACTGCTCCAGCTCCCGGCCACTTCCCCCGCGCACGCCGAGGTGCCCACCGCGAAGGCCGACGCCACCGGCTCCAAGACGGTCGACGTCTCCCTGAACAAGCTCACGCCCTCCGCCCCCGTGGACGGCGACTCCGTCACCGTCTCCGGCACCGTCACCAACGACGGCAAGCAAACGGTCACAGAGGCCCAGGTCGGCCTGCGCGTGGGACCGACTCTGAACAGCCGTAGCCAGATCGACAGCGCCGCCAAGCGCACGGGCTATCTTCCGGGCGCCGACGGCACGGAGATCGGCGGCAAGTACGTCCAGAAGTTCGCCAAGCTGGCGCCCGGCGTGCCCCATGACTTCAAGATCTCCGTCCCGGTCAAGGACCTCGATCTCGGCACCGACGGCGTCTACCAGCTCGGCGTCGCACTCACGGGCCAGACGGCCGCCCAGCCGTACTCGCAGGTGCTCGGAATCGAGCGGACCTTCCTGCCGTGGCAGTCCGAGCCCTCCGAGACGAAGACCAAGACGACGTATCTGTGGCCGCTGATCTCCCGGATCCACCTCACGGCGGAGACCGGCTCGGACGAGGAGCAGACGCCGGTCTTCAAGGACGACGACCTCGGCAAGGAACTCGCCCCCGGCGGACGCCTCGAGCAGATGCTCTCCCTGGGCCGCGACCTCGACGTCACGTGGGTCATCGATCCGGACCTGCTGGCCGCCGTCGACGCCATGACGGACAGCTACCGCGTGCAGAGCGAGGACGGGAAGACCCTCACCGCGGGAAAGCACCAGGCGGACGCGAATCGCTGGCTCAATGAGCTGGAGCAGACCGTCCAGGACAAGAAGGTCGTCGCGCTGCCCTACGCGGACCCCGACATCGCCTCCCTCGCACACAACGGCAAGGCGGTCACCGGGTCCCTCGGCCACCTGAAGGGAGCCACCGACGTCGGGGCCGACGCGGTGGAGACGATCCTCCACGTCAAGCCGAGCTCCGACTTCGCCTGGCCCGCGGACGGCGCGATCGACCCCTCGATCGTCGACGTGGCCACCTCGGCCGGCGCCCACACCGTGATCTCCCGCAGTGACAGCCTGCGGGAGACCGGCGGCCTGCTGTACACGCCCACCGCGGCCCGTCCCATCGGTGGCGGGACGACGGCGGTGGTCGCCGATGCGAGGCTCTCCACGGCCTTCCAGGGCGATATGACGGACGCGGAGGACTCCACTCTCGCCGTCCAGGAGTTCGTGGCCCAGAGCCAGATGATCACGCTTCAGGACCCGGAGAAGCAGCGCAGCATCGTCGTCGCCCCGCAGCGGATGCCCACCGCGAGCCAGGCCCAGGCCATGGCGAAGGCCGTCGCCGCGCTCGACGACGGCGGCTGGTCGGAGCCCCAGGACCTGACCGCGGCGGCCAAGGCGAAGCCGGACCCCGGCGCCACCACGCAGGTGCCCTCGACGGCGGCCTACCCGCAGTCGCTGCGCAAGCAGGAGCTGCCGCGCAAGGCGTTCGAGACCATCCAGAACACCCAGGACAAGCTCGATCGCTTCAAGGTGATCCTCAGCGAGCCCGACCGCGTCGTGACCCCCTTCGGGCGGGCCATAGACCGTGAGATGGCCACGTCCTGGCGGGGGCACCCCGGCGCGGCGGAGGACTACGGCACGAGCGTCGAGAGCTACCTCGGCAAGCTCACCGAGCAGGTGTCGCTGATCAAGAAGTCCGACGCCCAGCTCTCCGGGCGCAGCGCGACCATCCCGGTCACGGTCCAGAACAACCTGGTGCAGAACGTCGACCACCTGGTCCTGCGCCTGACGTCGACGAACCCGACCCGCCTCAAGATCGGTGACGGCCCGTACCAGGAGCAGCAGGTCAAGATCTCCGGCGGGCACAGCCAGTCGGTGAAGTTCACCACGACCGCCAACGCCAACGGTCCGGTCCCCGTGTTCGCCCAGCTCTACACGGAAGACGGGCAGCCGTACGGTGACCCGGTCCGGTTCGACGTCAACGTCACCGAGATCACCCTGACGGTGATGCTGGTCATCGCCGGCGGCATCCTGCTGCTCGTCCTCGCCGGATTCCGCATGTACACCCAGCGCAAGCGCGCAGCCCGGGAACGCGCCGAACAGGGCGCCGACGAGGGCCCCGACGGGGAATCGGGGACCGCCTCCGGGGAAGACGACCCCGAGCAGCCGAGTGACCCGACGCCGGACACCGCTCCGGAAAGCACCGACCCGTCCGACACGGGTGAGAGAGTGGACCGTTGAGCGAAGTCGTGGCCCGTGGGCCCGGGGACGATGAGGTGGGGTAACCATGAACGCGCCGTACGACGGTGACCGCGGCCAGGGCGCGGGCGGCTCTGCCTCGGCCGGGGGCCCGCCTCCCGGCCCCCATGAGAACGGCCAGGTTCCACAGCAGCCCGCACCGGACGCCTACCTCCAGGACGCCTACGCCCAGGATCCCTACCGGGCGCAGGACCTCTCCGCGCAGGACCCGGTGACCGAGGCGCTCTACGACCGCGCCGCGCACCCCCCGCCGCCCCCGGGGACGTATCAGCAGCAACAGCCTCTCTACTCCCAGCCGCCCTCGCCGCAGCACGCCCCCGACCCCCGGGTGTGGGCGCAGACCCCGCCGCCCGAGCCGGAGGGGCCGACCCGGCACCTCCCGTACGGCGACGACGCCCGCACGACGCAGTTCGTCGGCGTGGACGACCTCGTGACACAGGCCGGGGAGGACCGTCAGGAGCCGGACGCCTTCGCGCACCTCTTCCGGGACCAGCAGCCCGGCGGCTACCGGAGCCAGCCGACCGGCTACCCGGCCCAGGGCTACCCGGCTCAGCAGGGCGTCGGCTACCCGGCCCAACAGGGCGGCTATCCCCAGGGCGAGGGCTACCCGCAGAACAACGGCTACCAGCAGCCCCAAGAGGGCTACTCGCCGGCCGAGCCCCCCGGTGCCCCGACTCCTCCGGCTCCCGCCCCCGCGGCCGCGCCCAAGAAGTCAGGCGGCCGCGCCTCGAGCCTGCTGAAGTCGAGCGCCGTGATGGCGGCCGGCACCATCGTCTCCCGCCTCACCGGCTTCTTGCGGACGCTGGTCATGGCCGCCGCGATCGGCGTCGGCCTGCTCAACGACTCGTACCAGGTGGCCAACACGCTGCCGACGATGATCTACGTCCTCGTCGGCGGCGGTGCCTTGAACGCCGTCTTCATCCCGCAGCTCGTGCGCTCCATGAAGAACGACGACGACGGCGGCGAGGGCTACGCCAACCGACTGCTCACCCTGGTGATGGTCCTGATGGCGGGCGTGACCGTCATCTGTGTGGTCGCGGCGCCGCTCTTCGTCCGCATGATGTCGCCGACGATCGCGGACGACCCCATCCGCATGGACGTCACGGTCACCTTCACGCGCTTCTGCATCCCGACCATGTTCTTCATGGGCGTTCACGTCGTACTCGGACAGATCCTCAACGCCCGCGGCCACTTCGGCGCGATGATGTGGACCCCGGTCCTCAACAACGTCGTGGTCATCGCCACCTTCGGCGCCTTCATCTGGGCCTTCGGCGGCTTCACCGACTCCGGCGTCACGCCGTCCAACATCACGCCGGACGGCGTACGCCTGCTGGGCCTCGGCACGCTGCTCGGCCTGATCGTGCAAGCCCTGGCGATGCTGCCGTACCTGCGCGAGGCGGGATTCAAGCTGCGGCTCCGGTTCGACTGGCGCGGCCACGGCCTCGGCAAGGCGGCCCGGCTCGCAAAGTGGACCTTCTTCTTCGTCCTCGCCAACCAGCTCGGCATGGTCGTCGTCACCCAGCTCGCCACCAGCGCCGGTACAACGGCGGCCCACGAGGGCCACGCGGGCACCGGCATCACCGCGTACAACTACGCGCTGCTGCTCTGGCAGATGCCCCAGGCCATCATCACGGTCTCGGTGATGACCGCGATCCTGCCCCGCATCTCCCGCTCCGCCAACGACGGTGACCCCGCCGCAGTCCGCGACGACCTCTCCCACGGCCTGCGCACCTCGGCCGTGGCGATCGTGCCCTGCGCCTTCGCCTTCCTTGCCCTCGGCGTGCCGATGGCGACCCTGCTGTACTCCGGATCCGGTTCGGGCGCGCAGAACATCGGCTACACGCTGATGGCCTTCGGCCTCGGCCTGATTCCGTACTCCGTGCAGTACGTCGTCCTGAGGGGCTTCTACGCCTACGAGGACACGCGGACGCCCTTCTACAACACGGTCATCGTCGCGCTCGTCAACGCGGCGGCGTCGGCGCTCTGCTTCCTCGTCCTGCCCGCCCGCTGGGCTGTCGTCGGCATGGGCGCCTCCTACGGCCTCGCCTACGCGGTCGGGGTCGGTGTGGCCTGGCAGCGGCTGCGCAAGCGGCTGGGCGGCGACCTGGACGGCGCGCAGGTGGCTCGTACGTACACCCGGCTGATCGGCGCCTCGGTCCCGGCGGCCCTCGCCGGCGGCGCCGTCGGCTTCGCGATCCTCAGGGCTCTGGGCAGCGGGGCCATCAGCTCGCTCGCGGCGCTGGTCGTCGGCGGAGTGGTCCTCGGCGGAGTCTTCTTCGTCGCCGCCCGGAAGATGCGCATCGCGGAGCTCAACTCCATGGTCGGCATGGTCCGCGGGCGCCTCGGCCGCTGACTTCACGGGGTTCGCACAACCATCGTCGGCCACCGCGTGTCGTGCATAGCGCCGGACTGTGGGCACAATTGGCTTTGGCGTCTGACGAAGCGCAACGGATGGGGAGGCAGGAACGACGGTGGCGGAACGGAGCACGGCTGCCGTCGACGTGGCAGACAACAGCGGCGACGAGCCGCTGACCGCAAAGGCGGAGCAGGCCACGGCCGACGGGGTGGCCCAGACCCGGGAGCGGGACACGGCAGTAGACGAAGAAGCAGCAGAGACGGACGAGCCGACGAGTCCCAAGGCGGCCAAGCCTCCCGAGCTGCACAGCGGCCACAAACTCGCCAGACGCTATCGGCTCGAGGAGTGCGTCACCCGTCTGGACGGTTTCAGCAGTTGGCGTGCGGTGGACGAGAAGCTCCGCCGGGCCGTCGGCGTGCACCTGCTGCCCGCCGACCATCCACGGGCCCGCTCCGTCCTGGCGGCGGCCCGTTCCTCGGCGCTTCTCGGCGACCCGCGCTTCGTGCAGGTCCTGGACGCGGTCGAGGAGAACGATCTCGTCTATGTGGTCCACGAGTGGCTGCCGGACGCCACCGAGCTCACGGCGCTCCTTGCCGCCGGCCCCCTCGAAGCCCACGACGCCTACCAGCTGACGAGCCAGGTAGCCCAGGCCATGGCGGCCGCGCACCGTGAGGGCCTGGCCCATCTGCGACTGACGCCGAGCGCCGTGCTGCGCACCTCGTCCGGGCAGTACCGCATCCGCGGCCTCGCTGTGAATGCCGCGCTGCGCGGCATCAGCTCCGACACCCCGCAGCGCACCGACACGGAGGCGATCGGCGCGCTCCTGTACGCGGCGCTGACCCAGCGCTGGCCGTACGAGGACGACGCATACGGCATGTCCGGGCTGCCCAAGGGCGTGGGCCTCATCGCCCCCGACCAGGTACGCGCTGGCGTCCACCGCGGTCTCTCGGAGCTCGCCATGCGGGCACTCGCCAACGATGGTGCGACCGCCTCCCGCCAGGAGCCTCCGTGCACCACGCCCGAGGAGCTGGTGAAGGCGATCGGTGAGATGCCGCGCATCCGCCCGCCGGAGCCCGCGTTCACGGCGCCGCCCGAGTACCAGCGCACCACATACCAGCAGGGCACCTACGGCCGCCCCGCGGCCGGACCGGGCGCGACCCAGCCCGTGCAGGCTCCCCCGCCGCCGCTGCAGAGCCGTACCGGCAAGGCGCTCAAGTGGGCCGTGTCGGCGCTGCTCATCGCTGCGCTCGGGCTGGGCAGCTGGCAGCTGGCTGACGCCCTCATGGACCGGGGGAATTCCGGTGACTCCGGCACGACCCAGAACTCCGACGGCGACAAGAACCTGCCGAAGCCCAGCAAGCCGCTCACCATCGAGAACGCCCAAGAGTTCGTGGTCAAGGGTGGCGCACAGGACGCGGACAGCGTCCAGAAGACGTACGACGGTGACAGCTCGACGTACTGGCGAACCAAGACCTTCAACGACGGACCAAGGCTGGCCCCGTACAAGCCGGGCGTCGGTATCGTCTACGACCTCGGCTCGGAAAAGGAAGTCTCGGCCGCGTCGATAGGGCTGCGCTACGGCGGCAACCACACCTCGGTCTCGCTGTACGCCGTCGACTCCCTGTCGCCGTCCCAGTCCATCGAGTCCATGAAGAAGATCGGCACCGGCAACACCTCGACCAAGACCTCGAAGGTCAAGGCGGGCTCCCCGGTGAAGACGCGGTACGTGCTCTTGTGGATGACAGACGTACCTAAGTCCGGAACTGATGGGTACTGGGGTGCTGGCTACAAGCAGGCCATCACCGATGTGAAGTTCACGAGCTGAGACACAGGGCGGGACTCATGGGGGAGGGGGGTTCCACGGTGGAGAACACCACGCACGGCGACATGAGCGACCAGGACCTCCTGGCCCGCCATGTCGGCGGCGACAAGGACGCCTTCAGCGAGATCGTCCGACGCCACCGCGACCGACTGTGGGCCGTCGCCCTGCGCACCCTGGGAGACCGCGAGGAGGCCGCTGACGCGGTCCAGGACGCCCTGGTCTCCGCCTACCGCGCCGCACACACCTTCCGCGGCCAGTCGGCCGTCACAACGTGGCTGCACCGCATCACGGTGAACGCCTGTCTCGACCGGGCCCGCAAGGCGGCCTCCCGGAAGACCTCACCCGTCGACGACACCGAGCGGCTCGAACAGCTCCTGGAACCCCATGAGTCGGCTGCCGCTCCCGCCGAACGCAACGACCTCCACCGCGAGCTCCTCGAAGCGCTCGGCACCCTGCCCCCCGACCAGCGAGCCGCTCTCGTCCTGGTGGACATGCAGGGCTACCCCGTGGCCGAGGCAGCCCGCGTACTCGATGTCCCGACGGGAACGGTGAAGAGCCGCTGCGCCCGGGGCAGAGCCAGACTCCTCCCCCTGCTCACGCATCTGCGTACGGAACCTCCGGCACGCGGAGACGACAGCGGGGACACGGAAGGGGGAAGAAATCCCGGCCCAGGAAGGAACCGGACCCAGGGGACATCCGTCCCACCGGCAGCGAACCCCCGGGGTTCAGGACCAAGTGATGCGGCTTCAGTGAAGGGCGGAGGTGGGCGAGCGTGACGACGACTGACTCGGCCGGGCACCCGGACGTCGCCGAGATCTCCGAACTCACCGAGGGCCTGCTCCCACCGTCCCGCAGCATCGACATCCGTCGGCACCTGGACGACTGCGCGCTGTGCACGGATGTCTACGACTCCCTGGAAGAGATTCGCGGGATGCTCGGCACCCTGCCCGGGCCGTCGCGCATGCCCACTGATGTCACTGAACGCATCGACGCGGCCCTCGCCGCCGAAGCGCTGCTCGATGCTTCCACAGTCAATGCTTCTGACCTGGCAGAGGCCACGTCAGGAAAGCGCGGGCCGTCGGCGGAGCCGGAGGAAGCACCCGACGTCCCTGCATCCGCGCCCGCACCCGTCGCGCATGTTTCACGTGAAACAGCGATTCCCGCAGCCACTGCTGGCGGGTCCGCCGCCGACCGACCCGCTGGGCATCCTCGTGCCGCCACAGGACCGGGACGGCGTCGGGAGCGCCGGAGCGGCCGTGCCGGGCGTCGCCGCATCACCGTGCTGGGCGCTGTCGTGGCAGCGGCCGCCATCGGGCTCGGCACTCTGTTGATGCAGAACATGGGTGAGGACGGCTCGAAGGATTCACAGACCGAGACGCAGGCAGCAGATCCGCACGCGTACTCCACGGGCAGGCTGCAGGGCCAGGTCCACGATCTACTGACCAAGGGCGGCGCCCCGAAGAAGTCCTTCGACGTCCGCTCCAGCCCGCGCACACCGGACTCGAACCCGCCGGAGCGGGAGCCCACCGTCACCATCCCCGACTGCATCAACCGCAGTCTCGATGGCAAGACACCACTCGCCGCCGAGCGGGGAACATACGAGGGGAAGACCGCCTACCTGGTCGTGGTCGACCACGCCACGGACAGCAGCAAGGTCTCGGCCTATGTCATCGATGGCGCTTGCGCTGACAAGTCCTCGTCGGGCACCTCACAGGGCACGGTTCTGCTGACGCGCTCCTACTCCCGTAGCTGACCCTGCGAAGGCTTGGAGTTTCTGGCTGACTGACACGCTTCCGTACGCTCGGACCCGTCGGGAATGCACGCCCCGTAGGATCCGTTGGGTGGGGTGAGAGTCCTGAGAAGGGCACCCGCCAGCAGTACGCAGCAGTCGCCAGAGACGAGGAATCAAGCCGTGACCGACGTCCGTAACGTGATCATCATCGGCTCCGGGCCCGCCGGCTACACGGCGGCGCTCTACACCGCGCGCGCGTCGCTCAAGCCGCTGGTGTTCGAGGGCGCCGTCACCGCCGGTGGTGCGCTGATGAACACCACCGATGTGGAGAACTTCCCGGGCTTCCAGGACGGGATCATGGGCCCCGAGCTCATGGACAACATGCGTGCCCAGGCCGAGCGCTTCGGCGCCGAGCTGGTGCCGGACGACGTCATCGCCGTCGACCTCAGCGGCGAGGTCAAGACCGTCACGGACACCGCGGGCACCGTGCACCGTGCCAAGGCCGTGATCGTCACCACCGGCTCGCAGCACCGCAAGCTCGGCCTGCCGAACGAGGACGCGCTCTCCGGACGCGGCGTCTCCTGGTGTGCGACGTGCGACGGCTTCTTCTTCAAGGACCAGGACATCGCCGTGATCGGTGGTGGCGACACCGCGATGGAGGAGGCCACCTTCCTCTCGCGCTTCGCCAAGTCCGTCACGATCGTCCACCGTCGCGACAGCCTCCGCGCCTCCAAGGCGATGCAGGAGCGCGCCTTCGCCGACCCCAAGATCAAGTTCATCTGGGACAGCGAGGTCGCCGAGATCAAGGGCGACCAGAAGCTCTCCGGGCTGACGCTGCGGAACCTCAAGACGGGTGAAACCTCGGAGCTGCCGGTGACGGGCCTCTTCATCGCGATCGGCCACGACCCGCGCACGGAGCTCTTCAAGGGCCAGCTCGATCTGGATGACGAGGGCTACCTGAAGGTTGAGGTCCCCTCGACCCGTACGAACCTGACGGGCGTCTTCGGCGCCGGTGACGTGGTCGACCACACCTACCGCCAGGCCATCACGGCGGCCGGTACCGGTTGTGCCGCTGCCCTCGACGCCGAGCGCTTCCTCGCCGCCCTCGCGGACAGCGAGACCACGGCAGCCACTGTCTGACAACCGATCATCCTCCCCACCGCACAACCCAGTTAGGAGCCCGTCGTGGCCGACCTGAAGAACGTGACCGACGCTTCCTTCGAGGCGGACGTCCTCAAGAGCGACAAGCCCGTACTGGTGGACTTCTGGGCCGCCTGGTGCGGCCCGTGCCGCCAGATCGCTCCGTCCCTCGAGGCCATCGCCAAGGAGCACGGCGACAAGATCGAGGTCGTCAAGCTCAACATTGACGAGAACCCCGGCACGGCTGCCAAGTACGGCGTCATGTCCATCCCGACACTGAACGTGTACCAGGGTGGCGAAGTCGCCAAGACGATCGTCGGGGCCAAGCCGAAGGCCGCGATCGAGAAGGACCTGGCGGACTTCATCGCTGACTGATCCGCGGCGCTGTTTCACGTGAAACACGAATGGGCCAACCCCCCGTGGGTTGGCCCATTCGTCGTTCACAGCGGTCGCAGTGCCGGTTCCTTCTGAACGGCACCCAGCAGCCGGTCGATCGCCAACTCGACGTCTTCCTTCCAGGAGAGCGTCGTACGCAACTCCAGCCGCAGTCTCGGATACGCGGGATGCGGCCTTACCGTCTTGAATCCCACGGCCAGCAGATGGTCGGCGGGAAGCACACAGGCTGGCTTCTCCCACCTAGCGTCCCCGAATGCCTCGATCGCCTTGAAGCCTCGCCGCAGAAGATCCTTCGCCACCGTCTGAACCATGACCCGGCCGAGCCCTTGCCCCTGGTACCCCGGCATGATCCATGCAGTCATGAGCTGAACGGCGTCGGGGGACACAGGACTCGTGGGGAAGGCAGTGGAACGCGGGACATACGCCGGCGGCGCGTAGAGCACGAAACCCACCGGCACATCGTCGACGTACACGACCCTGCCGCAGGACCCCCACTCGAGCAGGACAGCGGAGATCCACGCCTCCTTCTCCAGCTCTGGGGTACCCGCCTTTACCGCAGCCTGGCCACTGACCGGGTCCAACTCCCAGAAGACGCACGCACGGCAGCGCTTGGGAAGGTCCGGAAGGTTGTCCAGCGTGAGCGGTACGAGCCGACGCCCCATGAAGGCGGATCCTCACTTCCTTCGCCGGCCGCGTCGCGAGCGGCTGTCAGAGCGCTCCGTTCTTTGAGCAAGCTGCCGACGAAGCCTCCGACCGCGCCCAGCCCAAGGCCCGCGGTCATCAGTCCGGTGCGGCTCACCGATCGCATGGCCCCTGCCTCCCCATGAGGTGCCGTCGGGTGGATGCGCCATACCCGAACGCATCGTATCCACGATGCGATTGCATCGATACCGTAAGAAAGCAAAGAGCGAGCCGTGTTCCGGTACACACCGGACACGGCTCGCTCTCACAGGACGGCCGGACGCCCCTCAGAGCGCCCCGATCCCTCAGTCCTCGGCCGACTCGTCGGGGGCGTCCTCGTCGAGCCCGCTCCTCAGGACCGGACCCTCACCCGGGGCCAGCGTGGCGAGGATGCGCTCCAGGTCCTCCAGCGACGCAAAGTCGACGACGATCTTGCCCTTCTTCTGCCCCAGGTCTACTTTCACCCGGGTCTCGAAGCGGTCGGAGAGCCGTGTCGCCAGACTGGTGAGCGCCGGCGAGACCCTGGTACCGGCGCGCGGCCCCTTCGCCTTCGGGGTGCTCTGGGGACGCGAACCCATGAGGGTCACGATCTCTTCGACAGCCCGCACCGAGAGCCCTTCGGCCACGATCCGGTGGGCCAGGCGGTCCTGCTCCTCCGAGTCCTCCACGGCAAGGAGCGCTCGCGCGTGTCCCGCGGACAGCACCCCGGCAGCAACCCTCCGCTGCACGGCCGGAGAGAGCTTCAGCAGCCGCAGCGTGTTGGACACCTGCGGGCGGGAACGCCCGATCCGGTCCGCCAGCTGATCGTGCGTGCAGTTGAAGTCCTTGAGCAGCTGGTCGTAGGCGGCCGCCTCTTCCAACGGGTTCAGCTGCGCCCGGTGCAGGTTCTCCAGGAGCGCGTCCAGGAGAAGCTTCTCGTCATCCGTGGCCCGGACGATCGCGGGGATGCGCTCAAGCCCGGCCTCGCGGCAGGCACGCCAGCGCCGCTCGCCCATGATGAGCTCGTAGCGCGAGGGACCCAGCTGCCGTACGACGACCGGCTGGAGAAGCCCGACTTCCTTGATGGACGTGACCAGTTCGGCGAGGGCGTCCTCGTCGAAGACCTCACGCGGCTGCCTCGGGTTGGGCTTGATGAAGTCGAGCGGAAGCTCCGCGAAATGAGCCCCGGCCGGACGCTCCAGCTCCTCCACCGGCGCGCTCGTCGGCTCCTCCGTCTCCGGGGGAACGGGACTCTGCGGCAGGGATGCCACCTTGGCCGCCGCGACGCCACGCTCCGCGGTGAGTACCGGCACCGCGGTCGGCGAGGTCGAGGCTCCGCCAGCTGCGGGAGCGGCCGACTTCTCACCCGTCGGGGCCGCAGGGATCAAGGCGCCGAGGCCACGCCCCAGCCCTCTCCGTCGCTCGCTCACTGCATCCCCTCCGTCATGCTCTGCTGGTCGTTCTGAGCGCCCGTGTGGGCGTGCTGCACGTCATAACGGATGCCCACCCCGCGCAGCGCAATCTCGCGGGCGGCCTCAAAGTACGAGAGGGCACCGCTCGAACCGGGATCGTAAGTCAGGACTGTCTGTCCATAGCTCGGAGCCTCGGAGATACGGACCGAGCGCGGGATGCTCGTCCGCAGCACCTCCTCGCCGAAGTGGTTGCGCACCTCGTCGGCGACCTGGGAAGCGAGCCGGGTCCGGCCGTCGTACATGGTGAGCAGGATCGTCGACACATGCAGGCTGGGGTTCAAGTGCCCCCGCACCAGGTCGACATTACGAAGAAGCTGACCCAGTCCCTCGAGTGCGTAGTACTCGCACTGAATGGGGATCAGGACCTCGGCTCCGGCGACCAACGCGTTGACCGTCAGCAGGCCGAGGGACGGCGGGCAGTCGATGAGGATGTAATCCAGCGGCTGCTCATACGCCTGGATCGCCCGCTGCAGTCGGCTCTCACGCGCCACAAGCGACACGAGCTCGATCTCCGCACCGGCGAGATCGATCGTGGCGGGGGCGCAGAAGAGACCTTCGACATCCGGAACCGGCTGGACAACTTCGGCGAGTGGCTTGCTCTCCACCAACACGTCGTAGATGGAGGGGACTTCGGCGTGGTGGTCGATCCCCAGTGCCGTGGAGGCATTGCCCTGTGGGTCGAGGTCAATCACCAGGACACGCGCACCGTGCAGGGCGAGGGATGCGGCAAGGTTGACGGTCGTCGTCGTCTTGCCCACTCCACCCTTCTGGTTGGCCACCACCATGACTCGGGTCTGCTCGGGTCGCGGCAGGCCCTCGCCCGCGCGGCCGAGAGCTTCCACCGCCAGTTGGGCGGCTCGACCGATGGGGGTGTCGTCCATCGGGGTCGGTGTTTCACGTGAAACATCCTCCCCCGCCGACTCGGTACGGGGACCGGGGACCGGATCGGTCATCGGTCCCGCGATGTTGGCGTCGGACCGCAAGGATTCACTCTCCTCGACTTCAGGCTCGCAATGAACAGAGCCTCCCATGCTTTCGGGGTCGTGAACCAGCGAGGCCCGGTCTTCTGTGGACGAATCCACCTCTGTGGACAACTCCGTTCCCTTGTCGAGGGAACCGAGTGGTCTGCGGTCGCGAGGTTCAGCAGCGCGGCCGCGACTGATGATGCCATGCAGCAGTGAGCGACGTTTCACGTGAAACACGATGCATAGTCGTTCGCGCCGCACCCCGGCGACACTCCGGTATGCGTACGTTTGCCTGCTTGTGTGGAGTATGGATTCCTGACGTCGGACGATCAGCGGCGACGTCGAGTCCGGCCCGTCCTGGCTGCCTTGGCCCGCTTGGCCGCGAACCGCACACCGCCCGGGCTCTCCCCGACCTCGACCCGGACCACCGTGGACAACGGGTCCACGATGCCCTCGCCGACGTGCAGCACCGAAGTGTTCACGGAACCGAGCTTGCTCAGGGCAGCGCTGGCGGCCTTGACCTCTTCCTCGGCCGTGTCGCCCTTGAGCGCCAGCATCTCTCCGTACGGACGGAGGAGAGGAACGCCCCACGCCGCGAGACGGTCGAGCGGGGCTACAGCACGTGCGGTGACCACATGGACGGGCGGTAGCTTGCCCAGGACCTCTTCAGCGCGGCCACGCACGACCGTCACATGGTCGAGACCGAGGAGCTCGACCACCTCGGTGAGGAAGTTCGTGCGCCGCAGCAGTGGTTCCAGCAGCGTGATCTTCAGGTCCGGGCGGACGAGCGCCAGGGGGATACCCGGAAGGCCGGCGCCCGAGCCGACATCGCACACCGTGACGCCCTGCGGCACGACCTCGGACAGCACGGCACAGTTCAGGAGGTGCCGCTCCCAGAGCCGAGGCACCTCGCGGGGGCCGATCAGCCCACGCTGCACTCCCGCGTCGGCCAGCAGCTCCGCGTACCGGACGGCGTCCGGGAAGCGCTCGCCGAATACTGTCCTGGCCTCTTCAGGCGCTGGGGGGAGCTCCGCTGCCTCCGACACAGGGGTCGTCCTTCCGTACCGCGCTACCGCACAGGGTCGCTGACTATCAGGCTGACAAAGACCGGCCCCGTCTGCGAACAGACGGGGCCGGAAGAACTACGTACCGAATCAGGCGGGCAGTACGACGACGAAGCGCTGCGGCTCTTCGCCCTCGGACTCGCTGCGCAGCCCGGCGGTCTTGACCGCGTCGTGCACGACCTTGCGCTCGAAGGGCGTCATCGGCTTGAGCTTCACCGGCTCGCCAGAGCTCTTCACCTCAGCCGCGGCCTTGGCACCCAGCTCGGAGAGCTCCTGGCGCTTCTTGGCGCGGTAGCCCGCGATGTCGAGCATCAGGCGGCTGCGGTCACCGGTCTCACGGTGCACCGCGAGCCGCGTCAGCTCCTGGAGCGCCTCCAGGACCTCGCCGTCACGACCGACCAGCTTCTGCAGATCACGGCTGCCCGAGTCGCTGATGATCGAGACTGCGGCCCGGTCCGCCTCGACGTCCATGTCGATGTCGCCGTCGAGATCGGCGATGTCCAGCAGACCCTCGAGGTAGTCCGCCGCGATCTCGCCCTCCTGCTCGAGGCGGGTGAGGGTGTCGCCAGCCTCAGCTGCGGCGGAGGTGGTGGTGCCTTCCGTCACGGGATGGACTCCTTCTACTTCTTGGAGGACGGGTGCTTGGGCCGCTGCTGGCCCTTGCGCTGTCCGGACTTGGCTTTGCTGCGGGTGCCGGAGCCGGGCTTGGAGCCGCCCTTCGGCTGGGCCTTGGCGGGGGCGTCCTTGGCTGCTGCGTCCTGAGGCTCCTTCTCCAGGGATGCCTTGGTGGACGTGTCCGAGCCGGAGTCGTCGGCCGGCTTGGCAGCGGCGTCGCTCTTGGCCGCCCCCTGCGTCGTGGCGGACTGCCGCTGCGACTTGCTCTGTCGCTTCGGCTGCTGCCGCTTCGGAGCTCCGCCGCCCGTGGTCGGCGTGCCGTCCTCGTTCTCGGTGGCGACCGTGGAGTCGCTGACGATCACGGTGCCGTCGGCCTGGGCGACAAGACCCGCCTTGCTCAGGCCGTTGATGAACTTCCGCTCGAACTCGTTGCGGTCGCGGCCCTTCGCGACGATCGCCTTGACGACGTTGGTCTCGCGGCGGTTACGCGTCTTCTTGGAGTGCGTGACGTGCTTCTGCAGACGCTCCAGGAACGCGGCCTGGGCCTTGGAGCCCGGGGTCGGGTTCTGGTGGATGACGTACATCTGCTGGCCCATGGTCCACACGTTGGTGGTCAGCCAGTAGACGAGGACACCGACCGGGAAGTTGATGCCGAAGACGGCGAACATGACCGGGAAGACGTACATCAGCATCTTCTGCTGCTGCATGAACGGCGTCTTGACCGTCGTGTCCACGTTCTTCGTCATCAGCTGGCGCTGCGTGTAGAACTGCGAGAACGACATCAGGACGATCATGATCGCGGTGACCACGCGAACGTCCGTCAGGGAAGCACCGAGCGCCTCGACCTTGGACGGGCTGTCCATGAACTTCGCGGCCAGCGGGGCGCCGAAGATGTGCGCCTTCCGCGCGCTCTCCAGGAGCGGGCCGTCGATGAAGCCGATCTCCTTGCCCGTGGCGATGCCATTGAGCACGTGGTACAGGGCGAAGAAGAACGGGGACTGCGCCAGGATGGGAAGGCACGAGGAGAGCGGGTTGGTGCCCGACTCCTTGTACAGCTTCATCATCTCTTCGGACTGGCGCTGCTTGTCGCTCTTGTAGCGCTCCTGGATCTTCTTCATCTCGGGCTGCAGCGTCTGCATCGCCCGAGTCGCCTTGATCTGCTTCACGAAGAGCGGGATCAGACAGATCCGGATCAAGATCACCAGGGACACGATGGACAGGCCCCAGGCCCAGCCCGTGTCAGGACCGAAGACCTTCCCGTACAGCGAGTGGAACTGGACGATGATCCATGAGACGGGCTTCGTGATGAAGCTGAAGAGACTGGCAATCGTGTCCACTAATCAGGCTCCTTGAGCATGGGACGGGGTCTCGGTCTCGGCGGCCGGGCTCGGGGGAGCCGAGGGAAGGTTCCCGGACGGCACGCCAGCGGCGGAGGTCCCGCCCTTGCGTTCGCGCCAGGCGGCACGCAGCATCTCGTGCCACCGCGGGCGCTTGCGCGGCGGAACATGGTCGACACCGCCCAGGGACCACGGATTGCACCGGAGGATCCGCCAGGCAGTGAGCGCTGTTCCCTTGATCGCACCGTGCCGGTCGATGGCCAGGTAGCCGTAGCGGGAACACGACGGGTAGTACTTGCACACCGGGCCGAGAAGTGGACTGATCGTCCACTGGTACAGCTTGATCAGCGCCAGCAGCGGGTACTTCATCGCGCGCCCCCTCCCAGTAGCCGCGACAAGGCGGCGTCCAGGTCTCGGGCCAGCTGTGCGTGGTCGGCGTCGCCCGCACCGGGCAACGCGCGTACGACTACCAGGCTACCGGGGGGCACCAAGGCCAATCGGTCACGCATCAGGTGTCGAAGCCTGCGCTTCACGGTGTTGCGTACGACCGCCCCGCCCACAGCCTTGCTCACGACGAAACCCGCACGCGTCGGGGGAACGCTCTCCCCCGATACGTGCGGGTCCGTTGCACCGCTGCTTAGGTGGACGACGAGGAGCGGGCGTCCGGCCCGGCGTCCTCGGCGAACCGCGGTCGCGAAGTCCTCGCGCCGCCTCAGCCGATGCTCGGTAGGCAGCACGACGGCATGACCTGACTGCGATCAGGCGGACAGGCGGGCGCGACCCTTGCCACGGCGGGACGCGAGAATCGCGCGGCCGGCACGGGTACGCATGCGCAGCCGGAAGCCGTGGGTCTTGGCGCGACGACGGTTGTTCGGCTGGAAGGTGCGCTTGCTCACTCGGGGGCTCCAGAAATGATTCGTAGATGGCGGGACATCGCCTGGCTGTCACCGTGCGCCCACGAGTAGCTCGCAATACGCCCGAGTGCACCGCTAAACGATCACGGAAAGTGATCTTGCCCATCGGAGGCAGGCGGCAGCAGCCATCGACAACTCGACCTGGTTACGGTACGCGGGGCTACGCCATCCGGTCAAACCGGCCGTCAGGGCGAGACACTGTGCACAGCCTGTGGACAACAACTTGAACCGCACCCGTTGCCCTGACTACCGTGGCTGAACTCCGATTCGTTCCCTTCCCCCTGCCCATCCCGATTTCCGTCCCAGGAACCACACCTTCGTGGGACCCCGTGAGAGAGCGTGCCCTGTGGCTGACGTACCTGCCGATCTTGCCGCAGTGTGGCCACGAGTTCTGGAACAGCTGCTCGGCGAGGGACGCGGACAGGGTGTCGAGGCGAAGGACGAGCACTGGATCAAAAGGTGCCAGCCGCTGGCGCTTGTCGCGGACACCGCC
This sequence comes from Streptomyces sp. NPDC059009, assembly GCF_042740175.1. Taxonomy (NCBI): domain Bacteria; kingdom Bacillati; phylum Actinomycetota; class Actinomycetes; order Kitasatosporales; family Streptomycetaceae; genus Streptomyces; species Streptomyces sp. NPDC059009. The sequence goes on from NZ_JBHYJB010000002.1 coordinate 242,236, forward strand.
CTGCTCGCCGTGCCGAACGAATTCGCCAAGGGTGTCCTCGAAGGACGCCTCGCCCCGGTGGTCAGCGAGACCCTGAGCCGTGAGTGTGGCCGGCCGATCCGCATCGCCATCACCGTCGACGACTCGGTCGGCGAGCCGGCCCCTCCGGCGCCCCCCGTACAGCAGCAGCCCGCGCCGCAGCCCCCGCAGCGCTACGAGGAGCCAGAGCTGCCCCCCGCCTCCGGCCAGCGCCGGGACGCGTACGAGAACCACGAGCCGTACGAGAGCTACGGCCACCGCCCGGCGGACGAGCAGAGCGGCGGTGCGCGGAACGACTCGCTGCCGACCGCCCGTCCCGCCTACCCGGACTACCAGCGGCCCGCGCCCGGTGCCTGGCCCCAGCAGGAGCCCCAGGACGACTACGGCTGGCAGCAGCAGCGGCTCGGCTTCCCTGAGCGCGACCCGTACGCCACACCCGCGCAGCCGCCGCAGCGCGACTACCGGACCGCGCCGCAGCAGGACCACTCGCCCTACGAGCGCGACCGCCCTTCGTACGACCAAGAGCGTCCCTCGTACGACCAGGAGCGCTCCCCGTACGACCAGCAGCGCCAAGCTCCGCGGCAGGAGCCGCAAGGGCGGCAGCCTCCGCGGGAGCACACCGACCGCCGTGAGCGGCACGAGCTGTCCCAGTCCGCCAACGGTCCGGGCGGTCACGTCGACCCCAGGGGCGGCGCCCCCGGCCCGCTGGCCGCGCAGCCCGCTCCCGCGACCGGCCCGGGTGAGCCCACCGCGCGCCTCAACCCCAAGTACCTCTTCGACACTTTCGTCATCGGTGCGTCGAACCGGTTCGCGCACGCGGCCGCCGTGGCCGTCGCCGAGGCGCCCGCGAAGGCGTACAACCCCCTGTTCATCTACGGGGAGTCGGGACTCGGCAAAACGCATCTGCTGCATGCGATCGGGCACTACGCCCGCAGCCTCTATCCCGGCACGCGGGTGCGGTACGTGAGCTCCGAGGAGTTCACCAACGAGTTCATCAACTCCATCCGCGACGGCAAGGGCGACAGCTTCCGCAAGCGGTACCGCGAGATGGACATCCTTCTTGTCGACGACATCCAGTTCCTCGCGGACAAGGAGTCGACGCAGGAGGAGTTCTTCCACACCTTCAACACGCTCCACAACGCGAACAAGCAGATCGTGCTCTCCAGCGACCGGCCGCCCAAGCAGCTGGTGACCCTGGAGGACCGGCTGCGCAACCGGTTCGAGTGGGGCCTGATCACGGACGTCCAGCCGCCCGAGCTGGAGACCCGTATCGCGATCCTTCGTAAGAAGGCGGTGCAGGAGCAGCTCAACGCGCCTCCGGAGGTGCTCGAGTTCATCGCGTCCCGCATCTCGCGCAACATCCGTGAGCTGGAAGGGGCGTTGATCCGGGTCACGGCGTTCGCCTCGCTCAACCGGCAGCCCGTGGACCTGGGGCTCACAGAGATCGTCCTCAAGGACCTGATCCCGGGCGGCGAGGACGCGGCTCCGGAGATCACGGCGACGGCCATCATGGCGGCCACCGCCGACTACTTCGGGCTCACCGTGGATGATCTGTGCGGATCCTCGCGCAGCCGCGTCCTGGTGACGGCGCGCCAGATCGCCATGTATCTGTGCCGGGAGCTGACCGACCTCTCCTTGCCGAAGATCGGCGCCCAGTTCGGCGGCCGCGACCACACGACCGTCATGCACGCCGATCGCAAGATCCGGGCGCTGATGGCTGAGCGGCGATCCATCTACAACCAGGTCACCGAGCTCACCAACCGCATCAAGAACGGCTGACGGGCCGCCGTCGGAACCGTCTGCAGAAGCCTTAGAAGGGCGCTCCGGATCAACTTCCGGGGCGCCCTTCGGCGTTGCCCGGGGCCTGCGTCCACATCCGGTGTTCGAATCTGCCCGGAGTTACGCCTGTTCTCCACAGATCTGCGGACTTTCTGGCGTCCACACCCTGGGGACCGCCAAGTTGTCCAGACCGTGTCCACAGACGATCCTGCTGAAAGGTCATCAACCCAGGTCAGCTGCTTGTGGATTCGTGGACGAAGACTCTCCACAGCCTGTGGAAGAGATCTTCGTCCACAGGCTGTTCAAAACGTTGTCCACCGGCGGCCCACAGGCTGTGGCTCGTTGTCCCCAACTTTGGTCAGCTTCTCCACACGGCTGTCCACTGTTCGGCAACGCAACGCGCCCTCTCACCGAGTCGAGTGAAAGGCGTCACACCAAGGGGGTCGGTTGGCCTGTGGGGAAGCTGGGTAAAGCTGGGGACAGCGCTGGGGAGAAGTGGCCTCCACCTGTGCATCGGGTGTGCAGAACTTTCCCCCGTCCACAGAAACCGCAGGTTGTCCACCGCTCGCGCCCACAGGTGCCGTGGATAAAAAACCGGCTCTGACCTGCGCATTTGCTGTTATCCACGGTTTCCACAGGCCCTACTACTACTCCCAACTAGAGAGTCCTGGGATTTCGTTTGGAAGTGGGGGCTGTGCACAACTCGAGCTCGCTGGGCCCGACACCTCTCGGCACGACTTGACCCCGACCGGCACCGACTGTCAGTGCGGTGCGTCAGACTGGTCCCCGGTGCCAGCAACAGCAGGAGGGCGGCTAAGTGAAGATCCGGGTGGAACGCGACGTACTCGCGGAGGCGGTGGCCTGGGCGGCTCGCAGTCTCCCGGCCCGGCCGCCTGCGCCCGTCCTCGCGGGCCTGCTGCTGAAGGCCGAGGACGGCGCACTGAGCCTGTCCAGCTTCGACTACGAGGTCTCGGCGCGTGTCTCCGTGGACGCGGAGGTGGATGAGGACGGCACGGTCCTCGTCTCCGGCCGTCTCCTCGCCGACATCTGCCGCGCCCTCCCCAACCGCCCCGTGGAGATCTCCACAGACGGTGTGCGGGCGACGGTGGTCTGTGGCTCCTCGCGATTCACACTCCACACACTCCCTGTGGAGGAATACCCCGCGCTGCCGCAGATGCCGACGGCCACGGGCACGGTCCCCGGTGAGGTCTTCGCCTCTGCCGCCTCCCAGGTGGCCATCGCGGCCGGGCGTGACGACACGCTGCCCGTCCTGACCGGCGTGCGCATCGAGATCGAGGGCGACACGGTCACCCTGGCCTCCACCGACCGCTACCGCTTCGCGGTCCGCGAGTTTCTGTGGAAGCCGGAGGACCCGGAGGCGTCCGCGGTGGCCCTGGTGCCCGCCAAGACACTCCTGGACACCGCGAAGGCGCTCACGAGCGGCGACACGGTCACCCTGGCGCTCTCCGGCTCGGGCGCGGGCGAGGGACTCATCGGCTTCGAGGGCGCGGGTCGGCGCACGACGACGCGTCTGCTCGAGGGCGACCTGCCCAAGTACCGCACGCTTTTCCCGACGGAGTTCAACTCCGTCGCGGTGATCGAGACGGCCCCGTTCGTCGAGGCGGTCAAGCGCGTGGCTCTCGTGGCCGAGCGCAACACCCCGGTCCGGCTCAGCTTCGAGCAGGGCGTGCTCATCCTGGAGGCGGGCTCCAGTGACGACGCACAGGCTGTGGAAAGGGTCGACGCCCAGCTCGACGGCGACGACATCTCCATCGCCTTCAACCCGACGTTCCTGCTCGACGGCCTGAGCGCGATCGACTCCCCGGTCGCCCAGCTCTCGTTCACGACGTCCACGAAGCCCGCGCTGCTCAGCGGCAAGCCCGCCCTCGACGCCGAGGCGGACGACGCGTACAAGTACCTGATCATGCCTGTACGCCTGAGCGGCTGAGCCCACAGGTGTGCGCGTACGTCCGGGCGTAGGCTCGGACGCAGGTACGAAAGTGCCTGCAACGCCACATCGCTACTTAAGGAAGACCTCTGATGGAGCTCGGTCTCGTCGGCCTCGGCAAGATGGGCGGCAACATGCGCGAGCGGATCCGCCGCGCAGGCCACACCGTCATCGGATACGACCGCAACCCGGACGTCGCGGATGTCCACAGCCTCGAAGAGCTTGTGGGCAAGCTCAAGGGCCCGCGCGTCGTGTGGGTGATGGTCCCCGCCGGGGCCGCGACCCAGTCCACGGTCGACGAGCTCGCCGAGCTCCTGTCGCCCGGCGACGTGGTCGTGGACGGCGGAAACTCCCGCTGGACGGACGACGAGAAGCACGCCGAGGAGCTCGCCGCCAAGGGCATCGGCTTCGTCGACTGCGGCGTCTCCGGCGGCGTCTGGGGCCTGGAGAACGGCTACGCCCTGATGTACGGCGGCGACGCCGAGAACATCGCGAAGGTCCAGCCGGTCTTCGACGCCCTGAAGCCCGAGGGCGACTTCGGCTCCGTCCACGCGGGCAAGGTCGGCGCGGGCCACTTCTCCAAGATGGTCCACAACGGCATCGAGTACGCGATGATGCAGGCGTACGCCGAGGGCTGGGAGCTCCTCGAGGCAGTGGACTCGGTCACCGACGTGCGCGAGGTCTTCCGCTCCTGGCAGGAGGGCACGGTCATCCGCTCCTGGCTGCTCGACCTGGCGGTCAACGCCCTGGACCAGGACGAGCACCTGGACAAGCTCAGGGGGTTCGCACAGGACTCCGGAGAGGGTCGGTGGACCGTGGAGGCGGCGATCGACAACGCCGTGCCGCTGCCCGCGATCACCGCGTCCCTCTTCGCGCGTTTCGCCTCGCGCCAGGAGGACTCCCCGCAGATCAAGATGGTCGCGGCGCTGCGCAACCAGTTCGGCGGGCACGCCGTCGAGAAGAAGTAATCCACACGTTCCACAGATCCACGGATTCGGTGGGCACGGGCAGCGGCCTTGTCCACACCCTGGGGGAGGTCGGTCACGACCATGCACGTCACGCATCTGTCGCTGGCCGACTTCCGCTCGTACGCCCGGGTCGAGGTACCTCTCGATCCGGGCGTCACCGCGTTCGTGGGGCCCAACGGCCAGGGCAAGACGAACCTGGTGGAGGCCGTCGGCTATCTGGCCACGCTCGGCAGTCACCGGGTCTCCTCCGACGCCCCGCTGGTGCGCATGGGCGCCGACCGCGCCGTCATCCGGGCCGCGGTGCGCCAGGGCGAGCGGCAGCAGCTGATCGAGCTCGAGCTCAACCCCGGCAAGGCCAACCGCGCCCGCATCAACAGGTCCTCGCAGGTCAGACCGCGTGATGTGCTGGGGATCGTGCGGACGGTGCTGTTCGCGCCCGAGGACCTCGCGCTGGTCAAGGGCGACCCCGGGGAGCGGCGGCGCTTCCTCGACGAGCTGATCACGGCGCGCTCCCCGCGCATGGCGGGCGTCCGGTCCGACTACGACCGCGTCCTGAAGCAGCGCAACACCCTTCTCAAGTCCGCCGCCCTGGCCCGCCGCCACGGCGGCCGCTCCATGGACCTGTCCACGCTCGACGTCTGGGACCAGCACCTCGCGCGCGCGGGCGCCGAACTGCTCGCCCAGCGGCTCGACTTGATCGCGGCACTCCAGCCGCTGGCCGACAAGGCGTACGAGCAGTTGGCGCCCGGCGGTGGCCCGCTCGCCCTGGAGTACCGGCCGTCCTCGCCGCAGGTCGTCGGGCAGACGCGCGAGGAGCTGTACGAGCAGTTGATCGCCGCCCTGGTGGAGGCGCGCAAGCAGGAGATCGAGCGGGGCGTGACCCTGGTCGGCCCGCACCGCGACGAGCTGCTGCTCAAGCTCGGCGAGCTCCCGGCGAAGGGCTACGCCTCGCACGGGGAGTCCTGGTCGTACGCGCTCGCGCTGCGCCTGGCCTCGTACGACCTGCTGAGGGCGGAGGGGAACGAGCCGGTCCTCGTCCTCGACGACGTCTTCGCGGAGCTCGACGCGCGCCGGCGCGAGCGGCTCGCGGAACTGGTGGCCCCGGGTGAGCAGGTGCTGGTGACGGCCGCGGTGGACGATGACGTTCCGGGTGTGCTCGCCGGGGCGCGGTATGCGGTGTCGGACGGTGCGGTGGAACGCGTATGAGTGCAGAGAGTGCCGAAGGGCCCCACAAGGAGACACCCGGTATCTCCGGTTCCGGTTCCGCTTCCGCGGATACCCCGAAGACGCCCGAGCCCTCCGGAGTCGACCTGGCCCGGGTCGCGCTGCGCGCCGCCAAGGAGCAGGCACGCGCGCGTGGGGCGGCGGCACAGCAGAAGAAGCAGGCGCGGCGCGGCGGGCTGCGGTCCGGGGCGCGCGCCGACGGGCGCGATCCGCTGCCGCTCGGCTCGGCCATCAACCGCTTGATCACCGAGCGCGGCTGGGAGACCCCGGCCGCCGTGGGCGGCGTCATGGGGCGCTGGCCGCAGATCGTCGGCGAGGACCTGGCCCGGCACTGCGTCCCGCAGAAGTACGACGAGGACGACCGGGTCCTGACGGTGCAGTGCGACTCGACGGTGTGGGCGACGCAGCTGCGGCTGATGGCTCCGCAGCTGGTCGCTCGGCTCAACGAGGACCTGGGGCACGGCACCGTACGCCTCATCAAGGTCCTCGGTCCCGGTGGTCCCGCGCGGCGCTTCGGGCCCTTGCGCGCACCGGGCAGCACGGGTCCCGGTGACACCTACGGATGAGGTCGTCGGCGGCGGTAGCTGGGGGTTGACGTCCCGAAGCGCTGAGTGCCGCTGTGAGCCTCTCGGAGCCCGGGGCCGCATATGGGGAGTCGGCTGAGGCCGGTTCAGGGCGGCACATGCGGACTCAGGTACCGGCAAACCCCCATCACTGTCAGCGCTACCGGTAGACTGGAAGCTAATCCCGCCCCACTTGTGGGACGCACCGAGCAAACGCTGATCAAGGCTTTCCAAGCAACACGCCGCAGCCGCTCCGGCCACCGCCGGGTGCTTGGCTTGTGCTGTGCCAGAAAGGGCGCTTCGTGGCCGATTCCGGCAACCCCAACGAGAACATCCCGTCTACTGCCGCCGGCGAGAGCGGCGAGGTCCCCCCCGAGGTGGCTACAGAGCCGACCTCGGAGGCGACCGCGTCGTACGACGCCAGCGCCATCACCGTCCTCGAGGGTCTGGACGCGGTCCGCAAGCGGCCCGGCATGTACATCGGCTCGACCGGTGAGCGCGGCCTGCACCACCTGGTCTACGAGGTCGTCGACAACTCGGTCGACGAGGCACTCGCCGGACACGCGGACACCATCGACGTCACGATCCTCGCCGACGGCGGCGTGCGCGTCGTCGACAACGGTCGTGGCATCCCCGTGGGCATCATCCCCTCCGAGGGGAAGCCGGCCGTCGAGGTCGTGCTCACCGTGCTGCACGCGGGCGGCAAGTTCGGCGGCGGCGGGTACGCCGTCTCCGGTGGTCTGCACGGCGTCGGCGTCTCCGTCGTGAACGCGCTGTCCACGAAGGTCGCCGTCGAGGTCAAGACCGACGGCCATCGCTGGACGCAGGACTACAAGGCGGGTGTGCCGACCGCGCCGCTCGCCGAGCACGAGGCCACCGAAGAGACCGGCACCTCGGTCACCTTCTGGGCCGACGGCGACATCTTTGAGACCACCGAGTACTCCTTCGAGACGCTCTCGCGGCGTTTCCAGGAGATGGCGTTCCTCAACAAGGGTTTGACGATCAAACTCACTGATGAGCGCGAGTCGGCCAAGGCCACGGCGGGTGCGGACACGGCCGAGGCGGGCGACGACACCGAGGTCCGTACGGTCACGTACCACTACGAAGGCGGCATCGTCGACTTCGTGAAGTACCTCAACTCCCGCAAGGGCGAGGTCGTCCACCCGACCGTCATCGACGTCGAGGCCGAGGACAAGGAGCGGATGCTCTCGGCCGAGATCGCGATGCAGTGGAACTCGCAGTACAGCGAGGGGGTCTACTCCTTCGCGAACACGATCCACACGCATGAGGGCGGTACGCACGAGGAGGGCTTCCGGGCCGCGCTGACGGGTCTGGTGAACCGGTACGCGCGCGACAAGAAGCTGCTGCGCGAGAAGGACGACAACCTCACGGGTGAGGACATCCGCGAGGGTCTGACCGCGATCATCTCGGTGAAGCTGGGCGAGCCCCAGTTCGAGGGCCAGACGAAGACCAAGCTGGGCAACACGGAGGCGAAGACCTTCGTGCAGAAGGTCGTGCACGAGCACCTCACGGACTGGTTCGACCGCAATCCGAACGAGGCCGCGGACATCATCCGCAAGGGCATCCAGGCCGCCACCGCGCGCGTGGCCGCCCGTAAGGCCCGCGATCTGACCCGCCGCAAGGGACTGCTCGAGACGGCATCCCTGCCGGGCAAGCTCAGCGACTGCCAGTCGAACGACCCCACCAAGTGCGAGATCTTCATCGTCGAGGGTGACTCCGCCGGTGGCTCGGCGAAGTCCGGCCGCGACCCGATGTACCAGGCGATCCTGCCCATCCGAGGCAAGATCCTGAACGTCGAGAAGGCGCGCGTCGACAAGATCCTGCACAACCAGGAAGTCCAGGCCCTGATCTCGGCCTTCGGCACGGGTGTGCACGAGGACTTCGACATCGAGAAGCTCCGCTACCACAAGATCATCTTGATGGCGGACGCCGATGTCGACGGCCAGCACATCAACACCCTCCTGCTGACCTTCCTGTTCCGCTTCATGCGGCCGCTGGTCGAGGCGGGCCACGTCTACCTGTCGCGGCCGCCGCTCTACAAGATCAAGTGGACCCGGGACGACTTCCAGTACGCGTACTCGGACCGTGAGCGCGACGCCCTCATCGAGCTGGGCCGTCAGCAGGGCAAGCGCATCAAGGAAGACTCGGTGCAGCGCTTCAAGGGTCTCGGTGAGATGAACGCCGAGGAGCTCCGCGTCACCACGATGGACGTCGACCACCGCGTCCTCGGCCAGGTCACGCTGGACGACGCCGCCCAGGCGGACGACCTCTTCTCCGTGCTCATGGGCGAGGACGTCGAGGCGCGTCGCTCGTTCATCCAGCGCAATGCCAAGGACGTCCGCTTCCTCGACATCTGAGCCGGTCAGGCGAACGCCAGCTCACCCGACCGCACCGAAAGGATCTTGACCGGCCATGGCCGACGAGAACAACCCCACCACCCCCGAGGACGGCGAAGGCCAGACGCTGCGCATCGAGCCCGTCGGGCTCGAGACGGAGATGCAGCGCTCCTACCTCGACTACGCGATGTCCGTCATCGTGTCGCGTGCGCTGCCCGACGTCCGGGACGGCCTGAAGCCCGTCCACCGCCGCGTCCTGTACGCGATGTACGACGGCGGTTACCGCCCCGAGAAGGGCTTCTACAAGTGCGCCCGCGTCGTCGGCGACGTCATGGGTACGTACCACCCGCACGGCGACTCCTCCATCTACGACGCCCTGGTGCGCCTCGCCCAGCCGTGGTCGATGCGGATGCCGCTCGTCGACTCCAACGGCAACTTCGGCTCGCCGGGCAACGACCCGGCCGCCGCCATGCGCTACACCGAGTGCAAGATGGCGCCGCTGGCCATGGAGATGGTCCGGGACATCGACGAGGAGACCGTCGACTTCACGGACAACTACGACGGCCGCAACCAAGAGCCGACGGTCCTGCCGGCACGCTTCCCGAACCTGCTGATCAACGGCTCGGCGGGCATCGCGGTCGGCATGGCCACCAACATCCCACCGCACAACCTCCGCGAGGTCGCGGCGGGCGCGCAGTGGGCGCTCGAGCACCCTGACGCCACGCACGAGGAGCTGCTCGACGCCCTCATCGAGCGCATCAAGGGCCCCGACTTCCCCACCGGCGCGCTGGTCGTGGGCCGCAAGGGCATCGAGGAGGCGTACCGCACGGGCCGTGGCTCCATCACGATGCGCGCGGTCGTCGCGGTCGAGGAGATCCAGAACCGCCAGTGCCTGGTGGTCACCGAACTCCCGTACCAGACCAACCCGGACAACCTCGCGCAGAAGATCGCCGACCTCGTCAAGGACGGCAAGGTCGGCGGCATCGCCGACGTCCGCGACGAGTCGTCCTCGCGTACGGGCCAGCGCCTGGTGATCGTCCTGAAGCGGGACGCGGTCGCCAAGGTCGTGCTCAACAACCTCTACAAGCACACCGACCTGCAGTCCAACTTCAGCGCCAACATGCTGGCGCTGGTCGACGGCGTGCCGCGCACCCTCTCGCTGGACGCCTTCATCCGGCACTGGGTCACACACCAGGTCGAGGTCATCGTCCGGCGTACGAAGTTCCGGCTGCGCAAGGCCGAGGAGCGGGCCCACATCCTGCGCGGCCTGCTCAAGGCGCTGGACGCGATCGACGAGGTCATCGCGCTCATCCGCGGCAGCCAGACGGTCGACATCGCGCGCGAGGGCCTGATGGGCCTGCTCTCGATCGACGAGATCCAGGCCAACGCCATCCTCGAGATGCAGCTGCGCCGCCTCGCCGCCCTGGAGCGCCAGAAGATCGTCGCCGAGCACGACGAACTCCAGGCGAAGATCAACGAGTACAACGCGATCCTGGCCTCGCCCGAGAGGCAGCGCCAGATCATCAGCGAGGAGCTCGCGGCGATCGTCGAGAAGTTCGGCGAGGACCGTCGCTCCGCGCTCGTCCCCTTCGACGGCGACATGTCCATGGAGGACCTGATCGCCGAAGAGGACATCGTCGTCACGATCACGCGCGGCGGCTACGTCAAGCGCACGAAGACGGATGACTACCGCTCACAGAAGCGCGGCGGCAAGGGCGTTCGCGGCACGAAGCTCAAGGAAGACGACATCGTCGACCACTTCTTCGTGTCGACGACCCACCACTGGCTGCTGTTCTTCACCAACAAGGGCCGCGTCTACCGCGCGAAGGCGTACGAGCTCCCGGACGCCGGACGCGACGCCCGCGGCCAGCACGTGGCGAACCTCCTCGCCTTCCAGCCGGACGAGCAGATCGCCGAGATCCTCGCGATCCGTGACTACGAAGCGGCGCCCTATCTGGTCCTCGCCACGAAGGGCGGCCTGGTCAAGAAGACCGTCCTCAAGGACTACGACTCGCCCCGCTCGGGCGGCGTCATCGCGATCAACCTCCGTGAGACGGATGACGGTTCGGACGACGAGCTGATCGGTGCCGAGCTGGTGTCGGGCGACGACGATCTCCTTCTGATCAGCAAGAAGGCGCAGTCGATCAGGTTCACCGCAACGGACGACGCGCTGCGTCCCATGGGCCGCGCGACCTCGGGCGTCAAGGGAATGAGTTTCCGCGACGGCGACCAGCTGCTCTCGATGAATGTCGTCCGGCCCGGTACGTTCGTCTTCACCGCCACCGACGGTGGGTACGCGAAGCGCACCAACGTGGACGAGTACCGCGTCCAGGGTCGCGGTGGCCTCGGCATCAAGGCCGCCAAGATCGTGGAGGACCGTGGCGAACTCGTCGGCGCGCTGGTGGTCGAGGAGACCGATGAGATCCTCGCCATCACGCTGTCCGGCGGTGTGATTCGTACGCGAGTCAACGAGGTCAGGGAGACGGGCCGTGACACCATGGGCGTCCAACTGATCAACCTGGGCAAGCGCGATGCCGTGGTCGGTATCGCTCGTAACGCCGAGGCCGGGCGTGAGGCCGAAGAAGTCGACGGCGACGTCGTGGACGAATCTGCCGAGGGCGAGACGGTCACCGGCACGGACGAGGGCAGCGAGTCCTCGGCCGAGTAGCGCGAGGAGTGAGTCATCGTGAGTGGAGCCACGGGCGCCGGATCTAAGCGAACCGGCACAGCCGGTACGGACGGTGCCCGTGGCCCCGCCACGGAGGCTCACGAATCCCACGAGCCTCATGGATCCCAGGGGGGAACTGTGACCGACACCCGAGGTCCGCAGACCGCGCAGTACGACGGCTCGTACGGCGGCCAGGGGGGCACGTCCGGCGGCGCTTCAGGAGCCCTGCCCGGTGAACGGCAGCCGCAGCAGCAGCCCGCGCAGCCCTACCACCCGCCGCAGGCGTACCAGTCGGCTCCGGCGGGCGCGGTCCGCAGGCCCCGCACCGGGGCGCGCACCACGCCGCGTACCCGCAAGGCGCGCCTGCGCGTGGCCAAGGCCGATCCGTGGTCGGTGATGAAGGTCAGCTTCCTGCTCTCCATCGCGCTGGGGATCTGCACGATCGTCGCGTCCGCGGTGCTGTGGATGGTCATGGACGCGATGGGCGTCTTCTCGACCGTGGGCGGCACGATCTCCGAGGCCACCGGGTCGAACGAGTCCAACGGCTTCGACCTGCAGTCCTTCCTGTCGCTGCCGCGCGTCCTGATGTTCACGACGATCATCGCGGTCATCGATGTGGTCCTCGCCACGGCCCTGGCGACGCTCGGCGCCTTCATCTACAACCTCTCGGCGGGCTTCGTGGGCGGTGTCGAGCTGACGCTGGCCGAGGACGAGTAGGCGCCGCCCCGTACGGCTCAGGTATCGATTTTGGGACTGGCCCACACGTGCGCTAATCTTCAGAGGTCAGCGCGCGGGGCACTCCCCGAAGAGCGCGGCGGGGCTATAGCTCAGTTGGTTAGAGCGCATCCCTGATAAGGATGAGGCCACAGGTTCAAATCCTGTTAGCCCCACAGTGGCGTAAAGCCTGGTCAGAAGGCCGGTAGATCGAAAAGATCTACCGGCCTTCTGCGTGTGACGACCCCGGAGCCCGGGAGAATCCGAGAGTTTTCCACCGCTCCGAAGGCCCTTGACTTCAACTGAAGTTGAGGTACGAGGGTGGCCGCATGAGCAACGACATCGCCTCCGTGCGCAACCCCGCCCTCCCCCTCTCCGACGGCTCCCTCGACGCACTCGCCGCACGGGTCGCCGACGGGGCCACGATCGTCGGGATCGGCGGGTCCACCCGCTTCTCCCGTGAGGTCACCGGGATACAGGACCAGCTGTTCCGCCGCCTCGTCACCCACCACGGCTTCCGCCTGCTGGCCATGCAGGACCACGCCGGAGCCGTCGACCGGCTCGACCGCTATGTACGTACGGGCGAAGGGGGCTCCGCCGGGGCCGCGCTCGACGCGTCGTGGCGGCCGTGGCGGACCGTCGAGACGGCGGTGGCGCTGGAGTGGATCCGGGACTTCAACCGGCAGCACCCCGACGACCAGGTGCGGATCGTCGGCACGAGGCCCGCACAGGCGCAGAGCGAGGACTACGAGGCCGTGCTCGACCACGTCCGCGCCTCGGCTCCGCGACGGCTGCCGGAGCTGGCCGCGCACCTGGAGCCGATCCGGACCGCGCACCGCCTCGACGAGCATGTGCAGCGGGCCCAGGGCGTCCACCCGGGACGGCCGTTCGCCGAGCACGCACGGGATGCGCTGGCGCTCCTCTCGTCCCTGCCGGGCAGCGACGAGGGCGTCCTTGCCCGGATGCGGCTGATCGTCGACTTCCACGAGAACAGCGTGGCCGGACGGGGCAGCTTCGTAGGTGAGGACGACCTGGCGGCCGAGATGCTGGCCGGGCATCAGCGCGAGAGCGGGCTGCGCATGGTCCTGTGGGACGGGATCGCGCACACCACGGCGGCTCCGCTCAGCCTCGGTGTGACGCCGGACGAGGACCCGACGCACAGCATCGGCAGCCGGCTGCGGGCCGACTACGGGGCGGCGTACGTGTCCGTGGCCCTCGGTTTCCACCACGGGGACCTGGGGGTCGTCACCGTTCCCGAGGCGCCCGCGGACATGCTGGACGCCGAGCTCGGCCGGGTGGAGGCGCCCGCGCACTGGCTGGATCTGCGGGACGACGAGGGGGCGCGGGCCCGGTGGGCGGGCCCGGCGAGGATGCGTGTGATCAGCGGGGTCTACGACCCTTCGCACGACGCGGACGCGTTCGTGGCCGTCGCCTCCGTCACCGCCGCGTTCGATGTGCTCGGCCATGTCCGTGAGGCGACCGCCGCGCACTGGCTGGACGACTGAGTTCTGGCCCGACGCGAAGACCCCCAGCCATTCCGGCTGGGGGTCTCGCTGTGTCTGTGTGGGGGCGTGGATTACGGCTCCGATGCCAGGCCGGCCGCAAGGGCCGCGGTGTCGGGCTCGGTTTCCGTGTCCGTCGTGGGGAGGTGGCGGCAGCTCGGTGAGGAGCCGTGGGCCTCGGCGCGGATGCGTTGCTTCATCGTGGGGGGCAAGGACCGTTCGTACGCTGCCGCCAGCCAGTGGGTGAGGGCTGGGGCCGGGGCGCTCGCCGTGGCGTGGCGGGATTCCTTGGCCTCGTGTACGGGCGTGGCCGCCGCTGCCGTCGTGGTGAGACCGAGCGCGGCGAAGAGCGCGAGGAAGGCGGTGACGAGCGTGGTCCAGAGCTTCATGGCCTTGTTGGCGGTCATGGCCCCTCACTTTCAGGTTGGGCGATTTGCGTACTTTCCTCATGATGTGTATGTGGGCCTCGGGGTGGGGGACCGACGCTCGCGGGTCGTCGATCTTCAGATGAACACCACCCGTTTGGTCGCAAGAGGCCCGAGAACTGGGCAAGAGCGGCGAACGTCACAGTCTGTGGAGTGGGGAGCGGAGGGGTGCGGTCCGCTTCTACTGCTGTGCGGGGAGCGGGAGTTGGGGGCGGACACAGGTCACCGATCGGTATCGATCGGTGTGTATAGTCGGGCGCCAGAAGTCCCCTACGTCAAAGGAAAGACGAGGTCGCGCGGTGAAGAAGCTTCTCCTGGTCGCACTGGCCGCCATCGGCGGGCTCCTCGTGTACCGCCAGATCCAGGCGGATCGCGCCGAGCAGGATCTGTGGACGGAGGCGACTGACTCCGTGCCCACGGGTTCGTGAGTATCGACAACAGTCTCTTCGCGGGGCCCCGATCGCACACGCGGTCGGGGCCTCGTGCTGTTGTCGGGGCTGGGGCGGGGTCGGGTCGGGGTTGATTCAGGGGTTTCCCCGGGGTATCGGCGGGGAGCGCGGGGCAGGATGAATCACAGCCGCGATCGGTGGACGAGGGGTGGCGCGTGATGTGGGGGCTTGCCGGGGGGCGGGCGGCGGGGGTGCCGGCCCGGTGCGGGGTGTGGGGTGCGGTGCTGTGTGCGGCGTCGTGTGTGGTGGGAATGGTGCCGGGGGTCGCGTGGGCGGGAGTCGGGGAAAGCACGCCCGCTCCTTATGGCTTCGCCGCGGGCGCGAAGAGCGTGCGGGGGGCGGAGAGCAGTACGGGCAGCGCGGAGTTGAGGCCCGGGGGTACGTACAGGAGCTCGGTCGCGGGCACGGGTGAGGTGTTCTACCGCCTGGAGCTCGATGCCGAGAGCAGCGCCTATGTCGGGGTCACCGCGGTTCCGAAGCCCGGTTCGAAGGTGGGCTTCGGGGACGGGTTCGAGGTTTCGGTGCAGGACGCGGACGGGGCGACCTGTGGTTCGGGGCGGGCGCGCATCGGGTCGTCGCAGAGTCCGCGTCCCGTGACGGCCTGGGCCCAGCGCCAGGTGGGGCCGAACGAGAACCGGTGCGCGGGGGCCGGGACGTACTACGTGGTGGTGCAGCGGGAGCGGAGCCCTGTGTCGGGGGCGACCATCGCACGGGGCAGCTGGGATCTGGAGCTGAGTGTCGCCTCGGAGCCGGGGCTCAAGGGCGCGGGGAACGAGCCCACGGAGGCGCCCGACACATGGGACTCCGCGTCGCCGGTGCCCGCCGCCGGTGAGCGGAGGATGCGCGCGGGCGGCGCCGGATTCGACGCGGCCACGGGCCTGGAGGCAGGGGTGTGGGGGGACCGGATCGCGGCCGGGGAGACGTTGTTCTACCGGGTGCCCGTCGACTGGGGGCAGCGGATGTCCGCCACGGCCGAGCTGGGCAGCAAGGGGTCAGGGCGGGACTTCGACTATGTGACGTCGGCGCTGTCGCTCTCCCTCTACAACCCGGTACGCGGGCAGGTTGCGGAAGCGGACACGGCGTACGACGGGAAGCAGAAGTCGGCCTCGCTGGACCCGTTGCCTCCGGTGGCGTACGAGAACCGCTACTCCACCCGGGACGCGGTGACCGGGATGCGGTTCGCCGGGTGGTACTACCTGGCGGTCCATCTGAACCCGGCGGTCCGGGCGAAGTTCGGCAAGGAGCCGCTGGACCTGACGCTGCGCGTGGATGTGAAGGGGATACGGAAGAAGGGGCCCGCTTACGCGGGTGCGGCTAGGCCCTCGGGGGTGTTCGCGGTCACCGGGCGGGACAAGGACGCCGCGCGCAGTGGTGCGACGCGGGCCGGGGCGGCGGTGGAGTCAGGTGACGCCACGATGAAGGCGGTCGCTGCCGGAGGGATAGGGACAGGGGTGGTCCTGCTGGTGGTGCTGGGGGTGTGGACGCTGGTGGGGCGGCGGCGGGCCAAGGGGATGGCTGCGGCTGTGGTGGGGGCTGGGGTTGATGGGGGTGGCGGCGACGGTGGCGGTGTCGGTGGTGACAGGGGTGTCAGTGGTGTCAGGGGTGTGCAGGTGCCGCCGCCGGGGGGTGGAGGAGGGCCTTCCGGCTGGTAGCGGACTTTGGTCCGGTTGGTAGTGGCCTTGGGGGTGGGGTCCGGCTGGTAGGGAGCCTGGGGCCGGCCGGTCGTGGGCTTGGGGCCAACTCGTGGGGAGCGCAGGATCCCGCTGGTTCGCCGTGGGGGCGTCAGATCTGGGTCAGGGCCCAGAAGCCCACTGACAGGCAGGCGAGGGCTGCCAGGAGCATGGAGGTCGCCACCTTGCGGGAGGGGCCCGGGCGCTGTGGCCGGGGCAGGGGGACCTGGGTGCTGTAGGGGTGTGTGGGCGTGGAGTACCCGCGGTGCACGGCGGACGTCTCGGCCTGGGCTGCTGCCACGTAGGAGGGTGACGGGTTCAACTGATGCGCTGGGGGCGTGTGTTGGGGATGGGGTGTGGACAAGTGAGGGGCGAGTGGCGGGGGTTGCTCGGCCGGGGTTGAGGTCGGGGACGGGGGTTGGGGTGCGTATGGCTGGGGTGGAGGCAGGTGGAAGCTGCCTGTTTCTGAGGGGGAGGGCGGCTGTTGGGGATCGGCGTGGGCGTGGGAGTGGGAGTGGGAGTGGGGGTGGGCCTGGGAATGGGGGTGGGGTGGTGGTGTGGAAGGGGGTGTGGGCTGGGGGGCTTGGGGGGTGACGGGGTGGTGGGTCGGCTGGTGTGAGGGGGTGTTGGGTGGGGTTGGGTGGAGGGAAGGGGGCAGGGTCAGGGGGCCGTCGGGGCCGAAGCCGGTGGGGAGGGGGCCCAGTTGGTCGAAGATCTCGATGAGTTCGTCGTCGGGGCCCGGGGCGGGGAGGAGTTCGGCGGCTGAGGCCAGGGCCTTGCGGGCGCCGGTGGCGGTGCGGAAGCGGGACTGGGGGTCCGGCTGCAGGAGGGTGGCGATGACCTGCCACAGGGGCTCGGGGATGCCCTGAGGGGCGCCGGGGGTGCCGTGGGCGGCGAAGTGTTCGATCAGGGCCTTGGTGTCGGGTCTGGCGCCCTGAAGGAGATGGAGGGCGACGAGGGCGACGGCGAACAGGTCGGCGGTGAAGTCCGGTTCGGCGCCCAGCATCTGTTCGGGGGCGAAGTAGCCCGGTGTGCCCACCACGTAGTCGGTCTCGGTCAGGCGGGGCTCGCCCTTGCGCATCGAGATGCCGAAGTCGGAGAGGCGCAGATGGGGGCGGCCCGAACCGGTCGCTTCCAGAAGGATGTTGGCGGGTTTGATGTCGCGGTGGACGACGCCCTCCGCGTGCACCGCGGCGAGGCCGGAGAGGAGCTGGTCCAGGAGGACACAGACGAAAGGGGGCGGCAGGGGACCGTAGTCGCCGATGAGGTGGGCGAGTGAGCCGCCGCACACCAGGTCCATGGTGAACAGGACCTTGTCGTCGTCGGCGGCCCAGCTGGCGGGGGCCAGCACATGGGGGTGGTCGATGCGCAGGGCCTGCTCGCGGACGAAGCGGAGCAGGGTGTGGGCGTCGCTCTGCTGCAGGACCTTGGCGGCGACATAGCGGTGTCGTCGGTGGTCCCAGGCGCGCCAGACGGCGCCCACTCCCCCGCGTCCGATCGGGTCGACCAGTTCGTAGCGGCCGGCGAAGACCTCACCCATGGTCGTGCTCGCTCCCCCTCCGGGCCGCCAGGTGTCCGGTCGGGTGGCGACCCGGTCGGCGGCTCAGCTCTGGTGCGCCTCGTAATGGGCGACCGCGTCGGCGGTACGCCCGGCTCCGTATACCCGGAGGAACTCTGCCAGTTCCGGGTGGGTCGGGGCGAGGGAGTCCGCCGCATCGATGATGTCGCCCGCCGCGGAGACGGAGCGCAGCAGCGACTGGATCTCGCGGACGACGCGCTTGACCGTGGGCGCGCCCGAACTGGTCGTGGTCTGCGCGGTGTTGGTGAGCACCGAGCCCCCCTGGGACTTCTTGATCTCGTCCATGCGGTCGGTGGCCTCGGCGGCGCTCACGCTGCCGTCGGCGACCTGGCCCGCCAGTTCCTGCAGGAGCTGGACGCGCTGCACGACGGCGGGGTTGCCGATCTTGGCGCGCTGGCCGCTCATCAGCTGGGAGAGCATCGGGGCCGAGAGGCCGAGCACCGCGGCGAGCCGTGCCTGGTTGAGGCCCAGGTCGTCTATGAGCCTGCGGAAGAGCGCCCCCAGCGGCTCCCCGTACCAGTTCCGCTGGAGCTCACGTGCTCTCGCGGTCGTCTCTTGCTGTGCGGCGTCCATGTGCGTCTCCCCATCGCTTCCCCAAAAACCGCGGTTCGCTGCCGCGAACCACGTCGAGCATCTTACGGAGCGTGGTCGTCGACCGGGACCCCCTCTTAGCCCTTTGCGAGATCCGGGGGAGGACCCGGTACTCTGGTCTGCGGTGCTCACCGGGGCGTCGGTCGTTTGTCGATCCTTTTCGGCCCGGGGCATCGTTCGCGGGGCCTTAGCTCAGTTGGTAGAGCGCTGTCTTTGCATGGCAGATGTCAGGGGTTCGACTCCCCTAGGCTCCACGCACCAGAGATCCCCTTCCTCGCCTCCGGGTGTGGGAGGGGATCTTTATGTGTCGGGGTCGTAACTTTCTGTTACCGGTTGCCGTGGTGTCGTGATCTTTCGCGGTTCTTTCTGAGGCTTTTCGAGGTCCTTTCGGTGTTCAACTGGGCGCTTGGCCCGGATGAGTTGACCCATGCCATGCTCGAACGCGCTTTTACCGCCGTCAAAGGTGCCGCTAGGGGTTGGTCTCATGCGTTCTTTCGGTGTTTCCTCGGCGCAGGAGGGACTCTGGTGGGCGCAGCAGCTGACGCCTGAGATTCCGAATCAGTTCGCCGCTCGGTGGGTGATCGACGGTGACGTCGACGCCGCGGTGCTCGTGGCCGCGCTGCGGGCGGTATTCGAGGAGAATCGTTCCGTACGGGCCAATTTCCTGGCCGACGGGGACGGCGGCGTGCGGCAGGTGGTGCGGGAGCACGCGCAGTGGGAGCCGGTCGGCGTCGATGTGCGGGGCGCCGAGGATCCCGAGCGGGCCGCGGAGGAATGTGCGAGTGAGTTTGAATGGCGGCCCTTTGAGATCGGGCGCGACGCGTTGTTCCGGGCCGTCGTCGTGCGGATTTCCGATGAACGCCTTTTGCTGACGACGGTCGCCCATCATCTGGTCGCTGATGGCTACACCTTGTTCCGGCTGCTGCCGCAGCGGGTGGCCGAGGTGTACACGGCGCTGCGGCGCGGGCTTCCGGTGGCGCCCGTGGCCGATGCGGTGCCGGGTGGGCCGGAGTCGCTGGCCGATCCGGAGTTCCTCGTCGGTGAGGACGCGCGCTATCGGGGGTCGGACGAGGGGGGCGAGGCCGCCGCGTTCTGGCGGGGGTACCTGGAGGACGCGCCCGGTGCGGTGCGGCTGCCGGGGGTGGCGGGTGCCGACCGGCCCGTCGTGCTGCGCCGCAGTGCGGTCCTGGCGCGGGAGGATGTGCGGGCGTGTGAGCGGGCGGCGGCGGCGCTCGGGGTCTCCGTGCCCGCTTTCCTGACGGCGGCTGCTGCTGTGTTCTTCCGGCATGCGGGAGAACTGGATGCGGGAGTGGATGCGGGAGAGGGAGACGCATTCACGTTCTCCATGCCTGCCGCTGGGCGTACCGCGGCCACCAAGCGGGGCTATGGGTCGCAGGCGAGCATTGTTCCCCTGCGGGCGAGGGTGCCGCTTTCCGCGACGTTCGCTGAGGTGGCGCACCAGATCTCCGGGGAGATGGCGGACGTCTTTCGGTATTCCGCGTATCAGGTGTCCGAAATACGGCGGGATGCGCGCCGGGTGGGCGCCGGGTCCGTGACCAGTCCCTTTGGTGTCACGCTCAATGTCATTCCCTTCATCGAGGAGATTGATTTCGACGGGGTGCCTGCCCTTTTCCAAGCGGGTGCGTCTCTCGGTGCCATTGATGAACTCCAGATCGCGTTCTTCGGCGACGGGCGTTCCGACAGTGATCTTTCCGTGCGTCTCGATGGCAATGGGACGGTGTACTGCGAGGAGGATCTTGAATTCTTCGCCGGGCAGTTGATCGGCGTCATCCGGGCGGTTGCGGCGGCGCCGGATGTGGTGGTCGGTGCGGTGGGGGTGGGAGCTGTCAGGGAGGCCGGCGGCGCCGTTCCCGGCAGGGCTGTTCCCGTCGGGGACGTTCCCGGTGGGGCTGTTCCCGTCGGGCAGGGGGGTGACGGCGTCCAAGTCAGCGTGTCCGGCGCCGAGTTGGATGCGTACGCCGAGCCCGTTGCCGCACTGTACGGCGATGTTCTCGGGGTCGAGCGGGTCGGCGTGAGCGATGACTTCTTCGCCCTGGGCGGCACCTCCCTGACCGCGACCCGGCTCATCGCCCGTATCCGCAAGGAGCTGGGCGTCGAGGTGTCGATCCGGACCGTCTTCGGTTCGCCCACCCCGGCCGCCCTGGCCCGGCACCTGTCGGCGGAGCGCGCGGCGCGGTCCGACGGCGGGTCCGCTCTCCGGCTCGCTCTCCGGCCCGCCCTCACCGCGACCCGCCCCGAAGCCCTCCCCGAGCGCCTCCCCCTGTCGTACGCGCAGCGCAGGCTCTGGTTCCTGGACCGGTTCGAGGGGCCCTCGGCCACGTACAACATCCCGCTGGCCCTGCGTCTCACCGGCGACCTCGACACGGCGGCCCTCGCGGCGGCGCTGCAGGACGTGGTGGGCCGGCACGAGAGTCTGCGGACGCTCTACCGGCAGGACGCGGACGGAGTGCCGTACCAGGAGATCGTCCCGGCCGCCGAGGCGCGGCTCGACGTGCTGGTCGGCGAGGTCGCCGCGGAGGAACTGGACGAGGCCGTCGAGCGGACGGCCGGCTACTGCTTCGACCTCGCGGCCGAGATCCCGGTGCGAGCCTGTGTGCTGAGCAGTGGGGAGGAGGGACGAGGGCTCCAGAAGGCCCAGGAGTCTCATGAGTCCCAGGAACCCCGAGAGCACGTGCTCGTCCTTGTCATCCATCACATCGCGGGCGACGGCGAGTCCCTGGCGCCGCTGATGCGGGACCTCTCGGTCGCGTACGACGCGCGCCGTCGTGGTGCGGCGCCCGCCTGGGACGCGCTGCCGGTGCGCTACGCCGACTACACGCTCTGGCAGCGGGAGTTGCTGGGGGACGCGGGGGATCCGCACAGCGTGCTCGCCGTGCAGTCCGCGTACTGGCGCGAGGAGCTCGCGGGGGTCCCGCAGCCGTTGCGGCTGCCCGCCGACCGGCCCCGGCCGCCGCGGGCCAGCCACCTCGGGGACCGCGTGGAGTTCAGCATTGATGAACAACTTCTGCTCGATGTGGAGGAGTTGGCGCGTGCGCGCGATGTGACCGTGTCGATGGTCATGCAGTCCGTACTCGCGGTGCTGCTGCACCAGCTGGGTGCCGGGGACGACGTCCCGATCGGCTCGCCCATCGCGGGGCGCACCGACGCGGCCCTCGAAGGCGTCGTCGGGTTCTTCGCCAACACCTGGGTGCTGCGCGCCGACCTGTCGGGTGCCCCGAGCTTCGACGAACTCCTCGAGCGGGTGCGGGGCAAGGCCCTGGCCGCGTACGAGAACCAGGACGTGCCCTTCGAGCGGCTCGTGGAGGTGCTGAGCCCGGACCGGTCGACCGCGTACAACCCGCTGTTCCAGACCATGCTGGCCTGGCAGAACTTCGGCGGGACCGACTTCGGGCTGCCCGGGGCCGAGGCCGCGTTGGAGTGGGCGCGGACCGGCACCGCGCGGTTCGACCTCTTCTTCAACCTGGCCGAGGTCCCGGTGGCCGCGGGGCGGGGCGTGCTGGGGCAGGTGGAGTACGCCACGGACCTCTTCGACCAGGGGACCGTGGAGCGGCTCGCGGACCGGTTCGTGCGCGCCCTGCGGCAGCTGGTGGCCGACCCCGCGCGCCCGGTCGCCGCCGTGCACCTCCTCGACGCGAACGAGCGCGAGGCGCTGCTCCACGGGCTCAACGACACCGTGGTGGACCTGCCCGAGGCGACGGTCCCCGGGCTCTTCGAGCGGCAGGCCGCGGCCACGCCCGATGCGGTCGCACTCGTGGCCGGTGAAGTGACGTGGACCTATGGGGAGTTGAACCGGAGGGCCGAGCAGGTCGCTGGGCTGCTGCGGCGGCGGGGCGTGGTGCCCGAGACGGTCGTCGCGGTGTCGCTGCCGCGCACCGCCGACCTCGTGGTGGGGCTGCTCGCCGTCCTGAAGGCGGGCGGCGCCTATCTGCCGCTCGACCCCAAGTACCCGGGGCAGCGGCTTGAGTTCATCCTCCGTGACGCGCGGCCCGCGCTGCTCCTGACCGACGCGGCGACCGCCGCCGGGGTGCTGCCCCGCACGGATGTGCCGGTGCTGCTCGTCGATGTCCTCGATCTCGAACTCGGACTCGGACTCGACCTCGACCTTGACTTCGAGCTTGGACTCGGCCCCGGCCCCGGCCCCGACCTCGGACTCGGCCCCGACCAGGCCGAGCAGGGGCCGGCCGCCCCCGTGGCGCTTCCCACGGCCCCGGCCCCGGCCCACCCCGCGTACGTGATGTACACCTCCGGCTCCGAAGGCGCGCCGAAGGGTGTCTCCGTCACGCACGACAGCCTGGCCAACGGTGTGCTGCGGCTCGCCGTGCGCACCGGGATCGCCCCGGGCACGCGGACGCTGGCGAGCACCTCGGTCAACTTCGACGTGTCGGCGTACGAGATCTTCACGACCCTCGCGCACGGCGGCACTGTCGACCTGGTCCGCGACGTGCTGGAGCTCGGTGAGCGGGACTCCTGGGAGGGGCAGGTCATCAGCACCGTGCCGTCGGTCTTCGCCGAGCTGGTGGACGAGATCGCGGGCAAGGTGTCCGTGGAGACCCTTGTCTTCGCAGGTGAGGGGCTTCCGGCGGGGCTCGTGGAGCGGGTGCGGGCGGCGTTCCCGGGGGTGCGGGTCGTCAACGCGTACGGGCAGACGGAGTCCTTCTACGCGACGACGTACGACACGGCTTCCGAAGGCGCCCACGCGATGACGTACGACACGGCATCCGAAGGCGCCCACGCCACGACGTACGACACGGCTTCCGTAAGCGCCTCCGCGGGAAGCGCCCCCCCGGCAACCACTTCCCCGGCAACCACTTCCCCGGGAACCACCCCCATCGGCGCCCCCCTCGGCAACATGCGCACCTACGTCCTCGGCCCCGGCCTCGTCCCGGTCCCGCAAGGTGTGACGGGTGAGCTCTATGTGGCGGGCAAGGTCGCGCGTGGCTATCACGGGCAGCCCGCTCTCACCGCGGCCCGCTTCGTGCCCGACCCGTTCGCGGACGAGCCCGGCGCCCGCATGTACCGGACGGGTGACCTGGCCCGCTGGAACGCGGACGGGCACCTCGAATACGTGGGTCGCGCCGATGCCCAGGTGAAGGTGCGGGGCTTCCGCATCGAGCCGGGGGAGATCGAGGCCGCGCTGACCGCGCACCGGGGGGTCGCCCAGGCCGCCGTGGTGGCGCGGCAGGGTGGGCAACTCGTCGGGTACGTGGTGCCGGAGAGGCTGCCCGCCGACGTGACGGTGGAGCCCGTGGAGCCCGTGGGGTCTGTGCAGTCCGTGAGGTCCGTGGAGCCCGTGAGGTCCGTGGGGTCCGAGGAGCCCGTCGGTGATCTCGACGTGGACCTGAGCTCCGGTGTCTCTGCCCGCGAGCTCCGCGCCTTCGCCCTCCGGCGGCTGCCCGAGTTCATGGTGCCGTCGGCGTTCGTGGTCCTCGACCGGCTGCCGCTCGCGCCCAACGGGAAGCTGGACCGGGCGGCCCTGCCCGACCCGGAGTTCACCGGCGGGACGTACCGCGCGCCGCGCACCGACCGCGAGCGGATCCTCGCCGAGGTGTACGCGGACGTGCTCGGGCTCGACCGGGTGGGTGTCGACGACGACTTCTTCGCCATCGGCGGCGACAGCATCCGCTCCATCCAGGTCGTCACGCGGGCCCGCGCGCGGGGCATCGTCGTCACGCCCCGGCTCGTCTTCCAGCAGCGCACGGTGGCGGAGCTCGCGGAGGCGGCGGCGCCGGACGACGTCCGTGCCGCGGGCCGGAACCGCGCCGCAGGGGGCAGCCCCGCGCACGCGGACGGCGCGGAGGACGGTGCCGTGCTCGAGGAGTTCGTCGGCGGCGGCACCGGCGATCTGCCGCTGACGCCCATCGGGCGGTATCTCCTGGAACTGGGCGGCGGCCACGACCGGTTCGCGATGTCCATGGTGGTGGAGGTGCCCGCGGGGCTGGACGACGAGCGCCTCGACGCGACGCTGACCGCCGTCATCGACCGGCACGACATGCTGCGCTCGGCCCTCGTGGCCGACGGTGAGGGCGGCGGCGCCCTCCTGGTCGGCCCCGCGGGCTGGGTGGACGTGCCCGAACTGATCCACCGGGTCGCGTACAACGGGCCCGTCAGGGGCGAGCGGTGGCGCGAGCGCGTCGAGACCGAACTGGACGCCGCCGTGGGGAGGTTGAACCCGCGGGCCAGCATCATGGCGCAGTTCGTGTGGTTCGACCGGGGTGCCGCCGAGAGCGGCCGGCTGCTGATCGTGCTGCACCACTTTGTCGTGGACGGGGTGTCGTGGCGGATCCTGCTCCCGGACCTCGCGGCTGCCTGGAAGGACGTACGGGAGGGCAGGCCCCCGCGCCTTCCGGCCGTCGGGACCTCCGTGCGCCGGTGGGCGCACGCCCTCGCCGAGGAGGCCGCGCGGCCGGAGCGACTGGCCGAACTGCCGTTGTGGTGCGGGGTGCTGGACGGCCCGGATCCGCTGATCGGAGCCCGTCGCCCGGATCCTTCCGTGGACGTCGCCTCGACCGTGGAGCGGCTCTCGGTGCGCGTGCCGACGGCGGTGACCGAGGCGCTGCTGACGCGGGTGCCCGCCGCCTTCCACGGCGGGGTCAACGACGGCCTGCTGGCCGCGCTCGCCCTTGCCGTGGCGAAGTGGCGGCGCGGGCGGGGCGTCGAGGAGTCCTCTGCTCTCGTACGTCTGGAGGGGCACGGCCGTGAGGAGGCCGTGGTTCCGGGGGCTGATCTGTCGCGGACCGTCGGCTGGTTCACCAGCATGTATCCGGTACGGCTCGACACCTGCGGCTTCGATGTCGACGAGGCGTTCGACGGGGGTCCGGCCGCGGGCGGCGTCGTCAAGGCCGTCAAGGAGCAGCTCCTCGCCATCCCCGACAAGGGCATCGGATATGGGCTGCTGCGCTATCTGAACGAGGAAACGGCCGCCGAACTACGGGAGTTGCCGTCCGGGCAGATCTCCTTCAACTACCTGGGCCGTTTCTCCGCGACCGGGGACATGCCCGAGCACCTCCGCGGCCAGGGCTGGACCCAGGACACCGGTCTGCCCGCCCTCATCTCGGCGCCCGACGCGGACATGCCCGCCCTTTCCGCCCTCGACATCACCGCCCTCGTCACCGACACCGACGAGGGCCCCCGCCTCGACGCCCACCTGGCCTTCCCCTCCGGGCTGCTCACCGCCCAAGAGGTCCAGGAACTGGCCGACTTGTGGTGCCGCGCCCTCACCGGGCTCGCCCGGCACACCGACAGCCCGCGCGCCGGCGGCCTCACCCCCTCCGACCTGCCCCTGGCCGAGGTGGACCAGGCCGACATCGAGACCTGGGAGGCGCGTTACCCGGGCCGGCGCCTGACCGACGTATGGCCGTTGACGCCCCTCCAGTCCGGGCTGCTCTTCCACTCGCTCCTGAACAAGGGTGCCGTGCTGCGGCACGAGGGTGCCGCCCTCCGGGGCGAGGGTGCCGTGCTGCGGCCGGCGGGAGCTTCTCTGCCGCCCGAGGGTGCCGCGCTCCGGCGCGAGGACGCCCTGGACGCGTACCAGATGCAGCTGACCTTCCATGTGTCCGGCGCGGTCGACCCGGAGCGGATGCGGGCCGCCGGGCAGGCGCTGCTCGACCGGCACGCGGGCCTGCGGACGGCGTTCGCGCCCGATGCGGCGGGACGGCAGTTCCAGCTCGTCCTCGACCGGGTGGAGCTGCCCTGGTGCGAGTTCGACCTGCGCGGACTCGACGGCGCCGAGCGCGAGTCGACCTTCGCCCGCGTCCTCGCCGACGACCACGCCGCCCACTTCGACCCGGCCGCTCCGCCGCTGCTCCGGCTGACCCTGGTGCGGCTCACGGACGACCGGTCCGAGCTCGTCCTCACCGCCCACCACGTCCTCTTCGACGGCTGGTCGTTCCCCCTCCTCATGCGGGACCTGCTGCTCCTGTACGGGTCCCACGGCGACCTCGCGGTGCTGCCGCGGCCCCGCTCCTTCCGCGACTTCCTGTCCTGGCTCTCCTGGAAGAACCCGGACACGGCCGCCCTGGCCTGGGCGGACGAGCTCGCGGGCGTGGACGAGCCGACGCTGCTCGTGCCCAGCGTCGTGGCGGGACGCACCGCGACCGGCAGCGCGGGCCGGGTCGAGGTGGGGCTCACGCCCGAGGAGGCGCGGGTGCTCGCGCGGCGCGCCGCCGAGCTCGGCGTCACCCTCAACACGCTGGTCCAGGGCGCCTGGGCGGTCCTCGTGGGGCGGCTCACCGGCCGCCAGGACGTGGTGTTCGGGGCGACCGTCTCGGGGCGTCCCGCCGAGCTGCCCGACGTCGGCTCGATGGTCGGGATGTTCATCAACACCCTTCCCGTACGCGTCGAGTACGCGCCCGGCGACACCCTCGCCGAGCTCTTGACCAGGCTCCAGGACCGGCAGGCCGCGCTCCTCGACCACCACCACTACGGCCTCTCCGACATCACTCAGGCCACCGGCCTGCACTCCCTCTTCGACAGCCTCGTCGTCTTCGAGTCGTACCCGGTGGACCGGGCGGGCCTGGGCGAGGCCAACGCGGCGGCCGGACTCGCCATCACCGGGATCCGCCCCTCGACCGGCACCCACTACCCGGTGACGCTGATGGCGGAGGCCGACCCGGCGCTGCGCCTGACCCTCCAGTACCAGGAGCGGACCGTCGGCGAGGAGGCGGCGACGCTGCTCGCGGGCCGGCTCGCGCGCGTGCTGCGGCAGCTGGCGGCCGACCCGAACACGGCCGTGGACCGCGTCGACGTCCTGGACGACGCCGAGCACGCCCGGCTGCGGGAGCTCAACGACACGGCGGCGTCCGTGCCGGACGTGACCCTCGCCGGGCTCTTCGAGCGGCAGGCGGCGGCCACGCCGGACGCGGTCGCGCTGGTGGCCGGTGAAGTGTCCCTTTCGTACGGGGAGTTGAACGCGCGCGCCAACCGGCTCGCGCGCCGTCTCGTCGAGCGTGGCGTGGGGCCGGAGACCGTGGTCGCCGTCGCCCTGCCGCGCACCGCCGACCTCGTGGCCGGGCTGCTCGGTGTGCTGAAGGCGGGCGGCGCCTATCTGCCCGTCGACCCGCGCTACCCGAGCGAGCGCCTCGACCAGATCCTGGTGGCGGCGCGGCCCCGCATGGTCCTGACGGACCGGGGGACGGCTCCGGGACTGCCTGTCTCTGGACTGCCTGTCTCTGGTCCGTCCACCTCTGGTCCGTCGGCCTCTGGTCCGTCCGCCTCCGGCCCAGCCGCCTCCGGTGAGGCGCCGTTGCTGCTCATCGACGACCTCGACCTCGGCACCGGGTCCGGCGCCGATCTCGCCGACGCCGAGCGCACCGCGCCCCTCTCCCCGCAGAACCTCGCCTACGTCATGTTCACCTCGGGCTCCTCCGGCACCCCGAAGGGCGTCTCCCTCACCCACCACGCCCTGGTCAACGGCGTGCTGCGGCTCGCGGGCCGCGCCGGGATCACCCCGGGCGCCCGGACGCTGGCCGGCACCTCGGTCAACTTCGACGTGTCGGCGTACGAGATCTTCACGACCCTGACCCACGGCGGCACCGTCGAGCTCGTCCGCGACGTGCTGGTCCTGGACGAGCGCGAGGGCTGGAACGGCGCCGTCATCAGCACCGTGCCGTCCGTCTTCGCCGAGCTGGTCGACCGGATCTCCGACCGGACCAGTGTGGACACCCTCGTCTTCGCAGGTGAGGGGCTCTCCGCGAGCCTCGTGGAGCGGGTGCGGGCGGCGTTCCCTGGGGTGCGGGTCGTCAACGCGTACGGGCAGACGGAGTCCTTCTACGCCACGACCTTCGCCGTCTCCCCGGGCGACGAGTGGACCGGCGGCGGGAACGCCCCGATCGGGCGGCCGCTCGGCAACACCCGTGCCTATGTGCTGAGTTCGGGTCTCCAGCCGGTGCCGCCGGGCGCCATCGGCGAGTTGTACGTGGCCGGGAGCGTGGCGCGCGGCTACTACGAGCGCGCCGATCTGACGGCGGAGCGGTTCGTCGCCGACCCGTTCGGGCCGCCCGGCTCCCGCATGTACCGGACCGGTGACCTGGCCCGCTGGAACGCGGACGGGCAGCTGGAGTACGTGGGCCGCGGTGACACCCAGATCAAGGTGCGCGGCTTCCGCATCGAGCCCGCCGAGATCGAGGCCGCCCTCGCCGCCCACCCCGAGGTGCGGCAGGCGGCCGTGGTCGCCCGCGAGGGACGCGGCGGCAGTGCGGACCGGCAGCTGGTGGCGTACGCCGTCGCGGACCTGGCGCCCATCCCGGACGACGCCCCCGACCACCTCGACCCCGACGCCTTCACCACCTCAGATGAGTTCGAGGACTTCGACGAGTTCGAGGACTTCGACGAGTTCGGCGAGCACCTGTGGACCTACGCCGTATCGGCCGAAGAGCTGCGCGAGTTCACCGTCCGCCGCCTCCCCGAGTTCATGGTGCCCTCGGCCTTCGTGGTCCTCGACCGGCTGCCGCTGCTGCCGAACGGCAAGCTCGACCGGGCCGCGCTGCCCGAGCCGGACTTCACCACGGTCGCCTACCGGGCGCCCCGCACCGAGCGCGAGCGCGTCCTCGCGGGCCTGTTCGCCGAGGTCCTCGGCGTGCCCACCGACGAGATCGGCATCGACGACAACTTCTTCACGCTGGGCGGCCACTCCCTGCTCGCCACCCGTCTGGTCAGCCGGATCCGCACCGAGCTCGCCGCCGAACTCCCCATCGGCGCCGTCTTCGAGGCGCCCACCGTCGCGGAGCTCGCCCGCACCCTGACGCCCGGCCTGACGGTCCGCCCGCCGCTGGCCCGTGCCGCCCGCCGCACCCGGCCCGAGCGCCTCCCCCTGTCGTACGCGCAGCGCAGGCTCTGGTTCCTGGACCGGTTCGAGGGGCCCTCGGCCACGTACAACATCCCGCTGGCCCTGCGTCTCACCGGCGACCTCGACACGGCGGCCCTCGCGGACGCGGTCCGTGACGTGGTGGCCCGGCACGAGGCCCTGCGCACCGTCTACCGGCAGGACGGCGCGGGCGTGCCCCACCAGGTGGTCCTGGACGCCGACGCCGCCGAGGCACGGCTCGACATCCCCGTCACGGTCGTCGACTCCGAGTACGTGAGCGACGCCGTGACGCGCGCCGCCGGACACTGCTTCGACCTGTCGGCGGAGATCCCGGTGCGGGCCCGCATCCTGCGCACCGGCTCCGAGGACTACGTCCTGTCGCTGCTCATCCACCACATCGCGGGCGACGGCCAGTCCTTCGCGCCGCTCGTCCGCGACCTGTGCGCCGCCTACGCAGCGCGCCGCCGCGGCGAGGCACCCGCCTGGGCCGAACTGCCCGTCCAGTACGCCGACTACACGCTCTGGCAGCGCGAGCTGCTCGGCGACGAGTCGGACCCGCACAGCGTGCTCGCCGTGCAGTCCGCGTACTGGCGCGAGGAGCTCGCGGGCGTCCCGCAGCCGCTGCGCCTGCCCACCGACCGGCCCCGCCCGGCCCGGGCGAGCCACCGCGGCGACCTGCTGGAGTTCAGCATCGACGAGGAACTCCTCTGCGAGGTCGAGGAGTTGGCGCAGGAGCGCGACGTGACCGTGGCGATGGTCATGCAGTCCGTGCTCGCCGTGCTGCTGCACCAGCTGGGCGCAGGGGACGACATCCCCGTCGGCTCGCCCATCGCGGGCCGCACGGACGAGGCCCTGGACGGCATGGTCGGCTTCTTCGTGAACACCTGGGTGCTGCGCGCCGACCTCTCCGGCACCCCGACCTTCGAGGAACTCCTGGAGCGCGTACGGGGCAAGGCCCTGGCCGCGTACGAGAACCAGGACGCGCCCTTCGAGCGGCTCGTGGAGCTCCTGAACCCCGAGCGGTCCACGGCCCACCACCCGCTGTTCCAGACGATGTTCGCCTGGCAGAACTTCGACAAGGCCGCCTTCGACCTGCCGGGCCTGCGGGTGGGCCACCTGCCCGCCAAGACCGGCACGGCCAAGTTCGACCTGTTCCTCAACCTC
Organism: Streptomyces sp. NPDC059009; assembly: GCF_042740175.1. NCBI lineage: Bacteria > Bacillati > Actinomycetota > Actinomycetes > Kitasatosporales > Streptomycetaceae > Streptomyces > Streptomyces sp. NPDC059009. The sequence goes on from NZ_JBHYJB010000002.1 coordinate 272,677, forward strand.
ACCGAGGTCGCCTCCGCCGACGGGCGCGGCCGCGAGGTGCAGGGCTTCCTGGAGTGGGCCACGGACCTGTTCGACCGTGCGACCGCCGAGTCCCTCGCGGGGCGTTACGTGCGTGCGCTGCGGCAGCTGGTGGCGGAGCCCGGGCGGCCCGTCGGTGCGGTGGACCTGCTGGAGGAGGGGGAGCGGGAGCGGCTCTTCCCCGAGTCCGGAGGGTCCGGCGAGTCCGGCGAGTCCGCCGTGTTCGCCGTGTCCGCCGTGCTCGGCGAGTCCGCCGTGTCCGGCAAGTCCGGCGACGCGGTCGTGGCCGAGTCGGCCGGCACCCTGGTCGACCTCGTGGAGCGGCAGGCGTCGGCCACGCCGGACGCACCCGCCCTGGTGGCCGGTGAAGTGTCCCTTTCGTACGGGGAGTTGAACGCGCGTGCCAACCGGCTCGCGCGGGAGCTGGTCCGGCGGGGCGTCGGCCCGGAGACCGTGGTCGCCGTCGCGCTGCCCCGCACCGCCGACCTCGTGACGGGCCTGCTCGCCGTCCTGAAGGCGGGCGCGGCCTATCTGCCGCTCGACCCCGCGTACCCGGGCGAGCGCGTCGAGTTCATCCTCGGGCACGCCCGCCCGAAGCTGGTCCTGACCGAGTCCGGCACGCGCGCGGACGTGCTGTCGCGTGCGGACGTGCTGTCGCGCACGGATGCGCTGCCGCGCACGGATACGCCGACGGTGCTCGTCGACGCCCTCGACCTCCGCGCCGGGTCCGGCGCGGACCTCGCCGACGCCGAGCGCACCGCGCCCCTCTCCCCGGCCAACCTCGCGTACGTGATGTACACGTCCGGCTCGACGGGCCGCCCGAAGGGCGTCTCCCTCACCCACCACGGCGTGGTCAACGGTGTGCTGCGGCTGGCCGAGCGCACCGGGATCGCCCCGGGCACGCGGACGCTGGCGAGCACCTCGGTCAACTTCGACGTGTCGGCGTACGAGATCTTCACGACCCTGACCCACGGCGGCACCGTCGACCTGGTCCGCGACGTGCTGGAGCTCGGTGAGCGGGACTCCTGGGAGGGGCAGGTCATCAGCACCGTGCCGTCGGTCTTCGCCGAGCTGGTGGACGAGATCGTGGGCAAGGTGTCCGTGGAGACCCTTGTCTTCGCAGGTGAGGGGCTTCCGGCGGGGCTCGTGGAGCGGGTGCGGGCGGCGTTCCCGGGGGTGCGGGTCGTCAATGCGTACGGGCAGACGGAGTCGTTCTACGCGACGACCTTCGCTGTCTCCGACGAGGGAGGCGCGGAGGGTGAGCCGGCGCCCATCGGCACCCCCCTGGACCACATGCGCGCCTACGTCCTCGGCCCGGCCCTCGCCCCCGTCCCCCCGGGCGTGACCGGCGAGTTGTACGTGGCCGGGAGCGTGGCGCGCGGCTACTACGAGCGCGCCGATCTGACGGCGGAGCGGTTCGTCGCCGACCCGTTCACCGATGTGCCCGGCGCCCGTATGTACCGGACCGGTGACCTGGCCCGCTGGAACGCGGACGGGCAGCTGGAGTACGTGGGCCGCGGCGACACCCAGATCAAGGTGCGCGGCCTGCGCATCGAGCCCGCCGAGATCGAGGCCGCCCTCACCGCCCACCGGGGCGTCGCACAGGCCGCCGTGGTGGCCCGTGCGGGCGGGCGGCTCGTCGGGTACGTGGTGCCGGACGCGACGTCCATCGGCGCCGGTGCGGAGTCCGTCGGCGACCTCGACGTGGACCTGACCGCCACCTTCTCCGTGCGTGACCTGCGGAGCTCTGTCGCGCGGCGGCTGCCCGAGTTCATGGTGCCGTCGGCGTTCGTGGTCCTCGACCGGCTGCCGCTCGCCCCGAACGGGAAGCTGGACCGGGCGGCCCTGCCCGACCCGGAGTACACCGGCGGCGGCTACCGGGCCCCCGGCACCGAGCGGGAGCGGATCCTGGCCACCGTCTACGCGGACGTCCTCGGCCTGGAGCGGGTGGGCGTCGACGACGACTTCTTCGCCATCGGAGGCGACAGCATCCGCTCCATCCAGGTCGTCTCGCGGGCCCGCGCCCAGCGCGTCACCGTCACACCCCGGCAGATCTTCGAGCGCCGCACCGTGGCGGAGCTCGCCGCGGCCGCCACCGACCAGGGCGCGGACGCGGTCCTCGAAGAGTTCGAGGGCGGCGGCACCGGAGCCTTCCCGCTTCTGCCCATCGCCTCCTATCTCCGCGAACTCGGCGGTGACCACAGCCGGTTCGCGATGTCCACGGCGGTCGAGCTGCCGGTGGGCATCGACGGCGCGGGGCTCGAAACGACCCTGACCGCCGTCATCGACCGGCACGACATCCTGCGCTCCACCCTGCGGGGCAGCGCGCTGCTGGCCGCCGCGCCGGGCTCGGTGGATGTGACCGAGCTCATCCACCGGGTGGAGTGCGCGGGGGAGCCCGCACGCGAGCGGGCCGAGGCTGAACTGGACGCGGCGGCGGACAGGTTGGACCCCGAGTCCGGCGTGATGGCCCAGTTCGTGTGGTTCGACCGGGGTGCCGCCGAGAGCGGCCGCCTGCTGATCGTGCTGCACCACTTTGTCGTGGACGGGGTGTCGTGGCGGATCCTGCTCCCGGACCTCGCGGCTGCCTGGAAGGACGTACGGGAGGGCAGGCCCCCGCGCCTTCCGGCCGTCGGGACCTCCGTACGGCGCTGGACACACGCCCTCGCCGAGGAGGCCGAACGCCCCGGACGCACGGCCGAACTCGCCCTGTGGCAGCACCTGGTGGACGGCCCCGACCCCCTCCTCGGCACCCGTCACCTGGACCCTGCCGTCGACGTCATGTCCACGGTGGAGCGGCTCTCGGTGCGCGTGCCGACGGCGGTGACCGAGGCGCTGCTGACGCGCGTGCCCGCCGCCTTCCACGGCGGGGTCAACGACGGCCTCCTGTCCGCGCTCGCCCTTGCCGTGGCGAAGTGGCGGCGCGGGCGGGGCGTCGACGAGTCCTCTGCTCTCGTACGCCTGGAAGGGCACGGCCGTGAGGAGGCCGTGGTCCCGGGCGCCGATCTCTCCCGCACGGTCGGCTGGTTCACCAGCATGTATCCCGTACGGCTCGACGTGGCGGGCTTCGACGTGGAGGACGCCCTCGACGGGGGTCCGGCCGCGGGCGGCGTCGTCAAGGCCGTCAAGGAGCAGCTCCTCGCCATCCCCGACAAGGGCATCGGATACGGGTTGCTGCGCTATCTGAACGAGGAAACGGCCGCCGAACTGCGCCAGTTGCCGTCCGGGCAGATCTCCTTCAACTACCTGGGCCGTTTCTCCGCCGCCGACATGCCCGAGGAGCTGTCCGGCCTCGGCTGGACCCAGGCACCCGAACTCCTGGGCCTGGAGACATCCTTGGGCGACGACCTGCCCGCGCTCTCCACCCTGGAGATCGACACGCTGGTCACCGACACGGCCGACGGACCCGTCCTCGACGCCCACCTGGCCTTCCCCTCCGGGCTGCTCACCGCCCAAGAGGTCCAGGAACTGGCCGACTTGTGGTGCCGTGCCCTCACCGGACTCGCCCGCCACGTGGAGAGCCCGGACGCGGGTGGCCGCACGCCCTCCGACCTGGCCCTGGTCGACGTGGCCCAGTCCGACATCGAGACCTGGCAGCGGCGCTACCCCGGCCTGACCGACGTATGGCCGCTGACACCCCTCCAGTCCGGGCTGCTCTTCCACGCGCTCCTGAACGACGACGCGTTCGACGCGTACCAGATGCAGCTGACCTTCCACGTGTCCGGCGCGGTCGACGCGCGGCGGATGCGGGCGGCCGGGCAGGCGCTCCTCGACCGGCACGCCAACCTGCGCGTCGCGTTCGCCCCGGACGCGGGCGGCGAGCTCCACCAGATCGTGGCCGAGGGCGTTGAACTTCCCTGGCGCGAGCTGGACTTGCGGGCGATGGACGAAGGGGAGCGTGCGGCGGCCCTCGACCGGTTCCTGGCCGACGACCACGCCGCCCACTTCGACCCGGCCGAACCGCCGCTGCTGCGCCTCTCCCTGGTGCGGCTCGCGGACGACCGCTCCGACCTGGTCCTCACCGCCCACCACGTCCTCTTCGACGGCTGGTCGTTCCCGCTGCTCATGCGGGACCTGCTGCTTCTGTACGGGGCCCAGGGCGAGAGCGGGTCCGAGACTCAGTACGGGGCTGAGACCCAGTACGGGTCCCAGGGCGAGTACGGGTCCCAGGGCGGGCTCGCGGTGCTGCCGCGCCTCCGCCCCTACCGCGACTTCCTGACCTGGCTCACCGGGCAGGACGACCGCGAGGCCGCGGCCCGCGCCTGGGCCGAGGAGTTCGCGGGCGTGGACGAGCCGACGCTGCTCCTGAGCGGGCCCGGCACGGGCCGCGGCCCCGGCGCACCCGTGGGCATCGGCCACCTCGACGTCCCGCTGCCCGTCGAGGAGGCACGGGCCCTCTCGCGGCGCGCCGCCGAGCTCGGCGTCACCCTCAACACGCTGGTCCAGGGCGCCTGGGCCGTCCTCCTGTCGGGGCTGACCGGCCGCCAGGACGTGGTCTTCGGAACCACCGTCTCGGGCCGCCCGCCCGCCGTCACCGGCATCGACTCGATGGTCGGCCTCTTCATCAACACCCTGCCCGTACGCGTGCGGTACGCGCCCGGCGACACCCTCAGCCAGGTCTTCACCGCCCTCCAGGACCGGCAGGGCGCCCTCCTGGACCACCACCACTACGGGCTCTCCGACATCCAGCGGGCCACCGGCCTCAAGGAACTCTTCGACACCCTCGTGGTGTTCCAGTCCTACCCGGTCGACCAGGCGGGCCTCGCCGACGCGGGCGGCGCCGCCGGGATCACCTTCACCGGGCTGCGGCCGTTCACCGGCTCCCACTACCCGCTGACGGTCCTCGCGGGCGCCGACCCCTACCTGCGGCTCTCCCTCCAGTACCGGCCGGACGCCGTCGGCAAGGACGCCGTCGAGGTCATCGGCGACCGGCTCGTGCGGGTCCTGCGCCAGTTCCTCGCCGACCCGGCCACCCCGGCCGTCCTGGTCGACGCCAGGAGCGAGGCCGAGCGGCTGCCGTCGCTGCCCCGGCGCAACGCCACCGCCGTGCCGACGCCCGAGGTGACGGTCCCCCGGCTCTTCGAGGAGCAGGCGGCGGCCACCCCGGACGCGGTCGCGCTCGTGGCCGGTGAAGTGTCGCTGACGTACGGGGAGCTGAACGCGCGCGCCAACCGGCTCGCCCGCGAACTCGTCGACCGCGGCGTCGGCCCCGAGACCGTCGTGGCCCTCTCGCTGCCGCGCTCGGCCGGACTCGTGGTGAGCCTCCTCGCCGTGCACAAGGCGGGCGGCGCGTACCTGCCGCTCGACCCCGAATACCCGGGCGAACGGCTCGGGTTCATCCTGGACGATGCCCGGCCGCGCCTGGTCCTCACCGACGCGGCGACGGCGGCCGCGGTGCTGCCGCCGACGGACGTCCCGGTGCTCCGCGTCGAGGACCTCGACCTGGATCTGACGCCGGGCACCTGCGCGGACCTCACGGACGCCGACCGCAGCACCCCGCTGCTCCCGCGCAACCTCGCGTACGTGATGTACACCTCCGGCTCGACGGGCACGCCCAAGGGCGTCGACATCAGCCACCGCACGGTCGTCAACGGCGTGCTCCGGCTCGCCGAACAGCTCGGCGTCGAGCCGGGCGGCCGCACCCTCGCGGGCGCCTCGGTCAACTTCGACATCTCCGTCTTCGAGCTCTTCACGACCCTGGTGCGGGGCGGCGTCGTGGAACTGGTCCGCGACGTCCTGGAGCTGGGCGAGCGGCGGAACTGGCGCGGCAATGTGATCAGCACCGTGCCGTCGGTCTTCGCCGAGCTCCTCGACGAGATCGCGGGCACGACGGCCGCGGACACGGTGGTCTTCGCGGGCGAGGGCCTGTCGTCGGGCCTGGTGCGCCGGGTCCGGGAGGCGTTCCCGGGGGCGCGGATCGTCAACGCGTACGGGCAGACGGAGTCGTTCTACGCGACGACGTTCACGGTGCCCGGTGACGAACTGTCGACGGCCTCCGGCAGCGCCCCGATCGGCGATCCCCTCGGCAACATGCGCGCCTACGTCCTGGGCCCCGGCCTCATCGCGGTCCCGGAGGGCGTGACGGGCGAGCTCTACGTGGGCGGGAACGTCGCCCGCGGCTACCACGGCCAGGCGGCCCTCACCGCGACCCGCTTCGTCCCCGACCCGTACGGCCCGCCCGGCGCCCGCATGTACCGCACGGGCGACCTGGCCCGCTGGAACGCCGGGGGACAACTGGAGTACGTGGGCCGCGCCGACAGCCAGCTCAAGGTCCGCGGCTTCCGCCTCGAACCCGGCGAGATCGAGGCGGCCCTGCTCGCCCACCCCGACGTGAGCCAGGCGGCGGTCGTCGCCCACGAGCCCGGGGACGGGACGCAGGGGAGGCAGCTGGCGGCGTACGTGGTTCCGGTAGATGCAGATGCAGATGTAGTTGTGGAGAGCGAGTCGACGGTGGCCCCCGTCGACACCGGCGCCCTCCGCGCTTTCCTCACCGACCGGCTGCCCCGCTTCCTGGTCCCCGCGACCTTCACCGTCCTCGACCGGCTGCCCCTGACCCCCAACGGAAAGCTCGACCAGGCGGCGCTGCCCGAGCCGGAGCTGGCCACGGTCGCGTACCGGGCGCCCCGCACCGGCCGCGAGCAGACCGTGATCGACCTCTATGCCCAGGTGCTCGGCGTGCCCGCGCACGAGATCGGCATCGACGACGACTTCTTCGCCCTCGGCGGCCACTCCCTGCTCATCATCCGGCTGCTCGCCCGCGTGGACGCCGAGTTCGGGGTGCGCGTGCGGGTCACGGAGTTCCTCGCCGGGGCCACGGTGCAGGAACTGGCGCGCCTGATCGACCGGTTGGAGGCGTCGGACGGCACCACATCCCCCGTCACCCGGCACGCGCTGCCGGAGAGCGAGACCGAGCTCGACCCCGGCCTGCGCTTCCCGCCCGTCCCACCGGGCGCCCCGCGCACCGTCCTCCTGACGGGAGCCACCGGCTTCGTCGGCGCCTTCGTTCTGCGCGAACTGCTCGACCGGACCGGCGCCGACATCCTCTGCCTGACCCGGGCCGCCACGGACGCCGAGGCCCGCTCGCGCCTCCACGCGGCCCTCACCTCGTACGGCATCGACATCACGCCCCACACCGGGCGCGTCCACGCCGTCCGCGGCGACCTGGCCCGGCCCGAGCTCGGCCTCGACCCGGAGCTGCGGTCCCGGGTCCGCGACGAGGTCGACACGATCGTCCACGCGGGCGCCCACGTCCACCACTTCGCCCCGTACGAACGCCTCAAGGCGGCGAACGTCGGCGGCACCCGCGCCCTGCTGCGCCTCGCCGCCGAGGGCCGCCCCAAGCGGCTGCACCATGTCTCCACGCTCGGCGTCTTCCAGGGCGACGGCCGTCTCGTCACCGAGGACTCGCCCTGCGACACCGAGCAGCACGAGGACGGCTACTCGGCGAGCAAGTGGGCCGCCGACCGACTGGTGCAGCGCGCCATCGACCGCGGCGCGAGCGCCCGCATCCACCGGCTCGGCCGCATCTGGGCGGAGACGGACAGCGGCGCCGTCAACGAGGACGACATGTTCTGCCGCCTCCTCGCCACCTGCGCCGCCCTCGGCTCCTACCCGGACGACCCGTCGATGGCGGCGGCGCTGCTGCCCGCCGACACGACGGCCCGCGCCCTGGTGGCCCTGCTCCTGGACGACGCCACCGGAACTCCCGGACCGCGCGGCACCACCACCCACCACCTCCACCATCCCGAGGAGACGTCCCCGGCCGACTTCCTGCGCGTCCACGACGCCCTCCACGGCACCCGCACCCGGCCACTCCCCCTGCCCGAGTGGCTGACCCACCTCCGCGAGGCCGCCGAAGCGGGCCGTGACCTGCCCTTCCTGCCCTACCTTCGGGTGATCGAGGAGCACCTGGCCGAGACGGGCCCCCGGGCCGCCCTCAACGCGTACCGCAATGACGCGACCCTGCGGGAGCTCACCCGGCTCGGGGTGACGGTGCCGGAGATCGACGAGGGAATGATCATCAACTTCTGGCGGGCGAGGGCGAGTTGAGTTTCACGTGAAACAGTGACCGGCAGCCAGTGACCGGCAACGGGCAACCGGCAACCGGCAACGCGAGAGGCTCGAAGCGTGCTGCTTCGGGCCTCTCCCGTGCTGCGTGTGCCGCCGGGGCGGACTCGGTGCGGGGGTGGAGCGTGGAGCGTCAGCCCCGCTCGTCCTGCTCCGCCGCCTCGGCCTCCGCCTGCTTCGCCTCGACCTCCGGGTCGAGCGACGCCTGGCCGCTGCCGTCGACCGACGTCAGCGGCGTCGTGCTCTCGCGGACCTCCGTCGGGGCGGGCGGCTCGACCAGCCAGTCCGGGTTGGCCTGCTTGTCCCACCACTTCCAGGCGGCCACGGCGGCGGCGCCGAGGATGCCGGCGACGGCGAGGCCCTTGGCGAGCCGGCCGGCCCGGGCGCGGCGCTCGTGCTTGCGGGCCAGCCGCTGGATCTCCTTCGGCGAGACCTGGCCGCGCAGCGCGGCGAGCGCGGCGGCACCGCGCGCGGCCGCCTCCTCGCGCACCGGCTGGGCGGCGGACACGGCGTGCTCGATCCGCGGCTTCGAGTAGTCGGCGGCCTGACGCGAGTAGTCGGCGGCCTGCCGGGCGGCCCGGCGGGTCCGGACGGCCGCCTCGTGGGCGGCGTGGTCGACCTTCGGCGGCACATGCGTGCGCGCCTGCTCGATACGGGGCGCGACCCGGCTGCCGTACTGGGTGCGGGCCTGCTCGGCGGCGAGCTGAGCGGCCGTGGAGACCTTGGGTGCGAGACGTACGCGCGCCTCGTGTGCGTAGTACGCGGCCTGATCCTTGGCCGTTCCGGCGTAGGGCGCCACCACTTCCGCGGCGTGACGCACGCTGTCCTTCGCCGAGCCGGCCGCGGCGCGCACGCTGTCTTTGCGGGTCACGGGATCCTCCTCCTCGGTGGCGTATAGGTATGTCACCTTTCCACCCTTTCAGGGATCATGCCTTCCGGAGAGCTCCGGGGCATGCGAGGGCGGGGCATCCGGGTCACGGGCGCTGATCCGGACTGTGTCCGAAGTCCCATCAATTCGGTGCAGGAAACGTGCAACGGGAGTTCTCGGACGACGATGCCACGGATTCCCGCCGAGCGTCCCCAACCGTCGGTTATTGGCCGTCTACCCACGCACTACAGCCGACTACTCACCTCTTCCTCGTCGGCTACTCGCGCCATCCCGTCCGTGCGAGGATCGGGGGGTCACAGAAGACAACGGAAGGCAGATCGTGGCCGAGCAGCTTTACGCCACCCTCAAGACCAACCAGGGCGACATCGTGGTCCGGCTCCTGCCGAACCACGCCCCGAAGACGGTCAAGAACTTCGTGGACCTCGCCACCGGCGAGCGCGAGTGGACCCACCCGCAGACGGGCACCACGTCCACGGACAAGCTGTACGACGGCACGGTCTTCCACCGGGTGATCAGCGGCTTCATGATCCAGGGCGGCGACCCGCTCGGGAACGGCACGGGCGGCCCTGGCTACCAGTTCGAGGACGAGTTCCACCCGGAGCTCTCCTTCGACAAGCCGTACCTGCTCGCGATGGCCAACGCGGGCCCGGGCACCAACGGCTCGCAGTTCTTCATCACCGTCTCCCCGACGGCGTGGCTGACCCGCAAGCACACCATCTTCGGCGAGGTCGCCGACGACGCCAGCCAGAAGGTCGTCGACGCCATCGCGGCCACCGCGACCAACCCGCGCACCGACCGCCCGGTGAACGACGTGGTCATCGAGTCCGTGGTCGTCGAGAGCCGCTGACACCGAGGGACACCGAGGGAACCAATCCGCCCCGCCCGTCCGTAAGGAAGGGCGGGGCGGTGCGTTCGCCAAGAGAGACATCAGCGCCGCCTTCGTACGGACACAGAGGGGACCCGACATGGACCAGGCGCCAGGCAGCCCGCAGGAACCGCGGGACGCAGCGGGGTTGCCCGGCTGCTACCGGCATCCGGACCGCGAGACCGGCATCAGCTGCACCCGCTGCGAGCGCCCGATCTGCCCGGAGTGCATGGTCAGCGCCTCGGTCGGGTTCCAGTGCCCGGACTGTGTGCGCGGCGGCTCGGGCACCGGCCACGCGCCGACGGCCAATCAGCCCCGCACCCTCGCGGGCGGCACGATCGCCGCGGACCCCCGGCTGCTCACCAAGATCCTCATCGCGATCAACGTGCTGGTGTTCATCGCCATCCGCATCGACGACCAGCTCGTCGGGGACCTCGTCCTGGTCGGCCAGTGGCCCCCGCACCCGTGGGCACCGACCGAGGGTGTCGCCGAGGGCCAGTGGTACCGCCTGGTGACCTCGATGTTCGCGCACCAGGAGATCTGGCACATCGCGTTCAACATGCTGGGCCTGTGGTGGCTGGGCGGCCCCTTGGAGGCGGCGCTCGGCCGGGCCCGCTACTTCTCCCTGTACATGCTGTCCGGCCTGGCCGGCAGCGCCCTCACGTATGCGGCCGCGGGCGCGAGCGACTCCTCGCTCGGTGCGTCCGGCGCCATCTTCGGCCTGCTCGGCGCGACCGCCGTCCTGATGCGGCGCCTGAACTACGACATGCGGCCGGTCTTCGCGCTGCTCGCGCTGAACCTGCTCTTCACCTTCACCTGGCCGGACATCGCCTGGGAGGCGCACGTGGGCGGCCTGGTCGCGGGGGTCGCGATCGCGTACGGGATGGTGCACGCGCCTAGGGATCGGCGGGCGCTCGTGCAGTGGGGAGTCTGTGCACTGGTCCTCGTGGCGGTCCTGGTGACCGTCGTGGTCAGGACCGCTCAGCTCGCCTGACGCAAGCCTTGCCCTGAGTTATCCACAGCGCTATCCCCAGTGTGGATAGGTCTGAAGATCTGTGGATAACCCTTAGAAGGTTGACGCCGGTGTGATCGGCCGACCGCAGTGCGGACGGCCGCTCGCCCCTTGTCCTTCCTGGGAAAACCCGCCTGCGGATCCGGTGGACGGTTGTTCCCACCGGTTCCGCACGGCCCGCACAAGATCCGGCACGCGCTGTGGACAACTGTGCGGCGGCCCTACGTTCCGGGGGGCTACTTCCACTGCGTGGAGACGCCGAAGCCCGCCGCGATGAAGCCGAAGCCGACCACGATGTTCCAGTTGCCGAGGGCGTCGATGGGCAGCTTGCCGTCGGTGACGTAGAAGACCACGATCCACGCGAGTCCGATGAGGAACATCGCCAGCATCACCGGGGCCACCCAGCTGCGGCTGGTCAGCTTGATGCTCGTCGCCTTCTTGGCGGGCGGCGGCGTGTAGTCGTCTGCCTTCTTGCGGATACGTGACTTCGGCACGAGGGTTTCTCCTGTCGATGCGCTGCGTGGCCGCGCAGGGAACGTGGGATGGCTCCGGAGCAGCGTACAAGGGGAAACTGAGCGCTCCCCCGGGCGTCCGTTAGCGTAGTGCTTCCGCGGCGCCGAAGGAGATAAGGGTACGTTGAGCAATTCCGCCGACTCCCACGAAGGCAGCAAGAGCCGCGCGCCCTGGCGTCCCGGACCCCCCTCCCGCTGGCGTCCGGTGCGCTTGCTCACGGCGGCCGTCTTCGCCCTCGCGGGGCTGATCTTCTTCACCAGCTTCAACACGGCCAAGGGCACCAACATCCGCACCGACCAGTCCTTGCTGAAGCTCTCCGACCTCATCCAGGAGCGCAGCCACAAGAACAAGGAGCTGGACGAGTCCAACGGCTCCCTGCGCGACGACGTCGAGTCCCTCGCCGAGCGCGACAACGGCAACACCAAGGAAGAGGACGCCAAGCTGGACGCCCTGGAGAAGGCGTCCGGCACCAAGAAGCTCAAGGGCAAGGCCGTCACCGTCACCCTCAACGACGCCCCGCCGAACGCGACCCCCAAGCTCCCGGGCTACCCCGACCCGCAACCCAACGACCTGGTCATCCACCAGCAGGATCTGCAGGCCGTGGTGAACGCCCTCTGGAACGGCGGGGCCAAGGGCATCAAGGTCATGGACCAGCGCCTGATCTCCACCAGCGCGGTCCGCTGCGTCGGCAACACCCTGATCCTCCAGGGCCGGGTCTACTCGCCCCCGTACAAGGTGACCGCGGTCGGCGACCCCGACGAGCTGAAGAACGCGCTCGCCGCGTCCCCGGAGATCCAGAACTACATGCTGTACGTGAACGCGTACGGCCTCGGCTGGAAAGTCGACGACGACGGGGCGGTGACTCTTCCCGGCTACTCGGGCACAGTGGATCTCCACTACGCGAAGCCTGTGGAGTAGCCCTCGTAGCCTCGTAGCCCTCGGGAGGTCCGTCCTGTGTCGGTCCGCGTGCTCGTCAGGACGTTCAGCGAACTGTGCATCACCGTAGGCGCGTTGATTGTTCTCTTCGTCGTCTATGTCCTGTTCTGGACCGGTGTGAAGGCCGACAACGCCATGGACCACCAGATTGACAAGCTCCAGGACAAGTGGGCGCAGGGCTCCGTGCCCGCGAGCTCGGGCGGCTCACCCTCGGATGCCGCCCCCGCGAAGCCCGGCCCGTACAAGGACGGTGAGCCCTTCGCCGTGATGTACATCCCACGCTTCGGTTTCACGTGGAACAAGCCCGTGCTCCAGGGCACCGGGACCGACCTCCTCAAGAAGGGCCTCGGGCACTACGCCTCCACGGCCCAGCTCGGGCAGAAGGGCAACTTCTCCGTCGCGGGCCACCGCCGCACCTACGGCGACCCCTTCAAGGACTTCCCGAAGCTGCGCAAGGGCGATGCGGTGGTGCTGACCGACGGGACCACCTGGTTCACGTACCGCATCGACACCGCGGAGCCCTATAAGACGCTGCCCAGCGATGTCGATGTGATCGACCCGGTTCCGCGTAAGTCGGGATTTGAGGGGGCGGGCCGTTACCTCACGCTTACGACCTGTGAGCCAGAGTGGGGCCACAGTCACAGGCTGATCGTCTGGGCGCATCTTGATGCCACTCAACCAGTGGAGGCCGGTAAACCCGAGGCGCTGCGCCGTTAGTCTGGGTGCCGTAGAGCGACGGAAGGGACGGCATGTACGGCTGGATCTGGCGGCATCTGCCGGGAAACGCCTGGGTGAAGGCGCTGCTCTCCCTGGTGCTCGTCTTTGCGGTGATCTATGTGCTCTTCCAGTACATCTTCCCGTGGGCGGAACCGCTCCTCCCCTTCAACGACGTGACGGTGGACGGCCAGTGAGTACACCCAGCACCCCCAGCCGCATCCTTGTGGTCGACAACTACGACAGCTTCGTCTTCAACCTCGTTCAGTACCTGTACCAGTTGGGTGCCGAGTGCGAGGTGCTCCGCAACGACAAGGTCGAGCTGAAGCACGCCCAGGACGGCTTCGACGGCGTGCTGCTCTCGCCCGGCCCCGGTACGCCCGAGCAGGCCGGCGTCTGCGTGGAGATGGTGCGGCACTGCGCCTCGACCGGGGTGCCGGTCTTCGGCGTCTGCCTCGGCATGCAGTCGATGCAGGTGGCGTACGGCGGTGTGGTGGACCGCGCCCCCGAGCTGCTGCACGGCAAGACCTCGCTGGTCACGCACGAGGGCAAGGGCGTCTTCGCCGGGCTCCCGTCCCCGTTCACCGCGACCCGCTACCACTCGCTGGCCGCCGAGCCGCCGACCGTCCCCGCCGAGCTGGAGGTCACGGCGCGCACGGAGGACGGCATCATCATGGGCCTGCGCCACCGTGAACTGCCCGTCGAGGGCGTGCAGTTCCACCCCGAGTCCGTCCTCACCGAGCACGGCCACCGGATGCTGGCCAACTGGCTGGTGGAGTGCGGAGACACGGGGGCCGTCGAGCGGTCGAGCGGCCTGGCCCCGGTGGTGGGCAGGGCCTCGGCGTGACGGCACTTCGCCCCGAGCGTGACTCCGGGTCCCCGTACGAGGAGGAGTACCCCTCCTCGTACGGGGACCGCGGCACGTTCGAGGCGGCCGTGAACGGTCTGGACGACCCGCTCACGGACCCCCTGCCCGGCCAGCACCCGTCGCCGTGGTTCCGCAGCGGCCAGGGGCAGCAGGAGCTGCCGCAGGAGCCGGAACCCGAGTGGTACGACCCACAGGGGTATGTGCAGGACTGGTACGGGGAGCAGCAGGTGGCTCCCGAAGCCGAGCCCATGGCTCAGCCCGTGGCCGAGTTCGCACCGGAACCCGCACCTGAGCCCATATCCGTGCCCGGACAACTCGACGACGAGACCGTCGGGCTGCGCACCTCGGACACGCGCCGCGCCGCCGAGAGCGACGGCGAGGGCGAGGGCAGAGGTGAGGGCGAGGGCCGGGCCGCCCGCCGCAAGGCGGCCAAGCACGGCGGCCGCCGTGCCGGCGGGGGCAGCAGTGGGCGACCCGCCTCAACAGGCGCTCCGCTGTCCCGGGTTGAGGCCCGCCGGGCCGAGCGGGCCCGCAGGCCGGGCCCGGCCGCCGTGGCCAGCCGGGCCGTCGGTGAGCTGTTCATCACGGTCGGCGTCCTGATGCTGCTGTTCGTCACGTACCAGCTGTGGTGGACGAACGTCCGCGCGCAGCAGCAGGCGAACAGAGCCACGCACGACCTCCAGGACAGCTGGGCCAAGGGCAAGGGCAAGCCGGGCGCCTTCGAGCCGGGCCAGGGCTTCGCGATCATGCACATACCCAAGCTCGATGTCGTCGTGCCGATCGCCGAGGGCATCAGCAAGCCGAACGTGCTCGACCGCGGCATGGTCGGCCACTACAGCGAGGGCTCCACCAAGACGCCGATGCCGGACGCGAAGAAGGGCAACTTCGCGGTGGCCGGGCACCGGAACACGCACGGCGAGCCGTTCCGGTACATCAACCATCTGAAGCCGGGCGACCCGATCGTCGTGGAGACGCAGGACAAGTACTTCGTCTACAAGATGGCGAGCATCCTCCCGCAGACCAGCCCCGGCAACACGGGAGTCATCGGGCCCGTTCCGAAGGGGTCGGGCTTCACGGAGCCGGGCCGGTACATCACACTGACCACCTGCACCCCGGAATTCACGAGTAAGTATCGAATGATCGTCTGGGGCAAGATGGTCGAGGAACGGCCGCGCAGCAAGGGAAAGCCGAGCGCGCTCGTCGACTAGCGGGACCAGCCGACAGGTGACGGACAGACGGGGCAGATGACGTGGCACCCACGACGGGCCAGGACGAGGACGAGCGGGCCGAGCGCGTGGAGTCCTCCACGACGCCACCGCGGCGACCGAGTGCCCGCGGCCCCATAGCGACGGCGGTCAGCGTCTTCGGTGAACTCCTGATCACGGCGGGCGTGCTGCTCGCCCTCTTCGTCGTGTACTCCCTGTGGTGGACGAACGTGGTCGCCGACCGCGAGGCGCACAAGCAGGGCAACAAGGTGCGCGACCACTGGGCGTCCCAGGGGCCGGGCGCGCTCAACACGAAGGACGGCATCGGCTTCCTGCACGTCCCGTCGATGAGCGGCGGCGAGGTCCTGGTCAAGAAGGGCACCAGCACCAAGACTCTCAACGACGGCGTCGCGGGCTACTACACGGAGCCGGTCAAGTCGGCCCTGCCGGACGCGAAGTCGGGCAACTTCACGCTCGCCGCCCACCGCGACGGCCACGGCGCGAAGTTCCACAACATCAACAAGATCGAGAAGGGCGACCCGATCGTCTTCGAGTCGCGCGACAAGTGGTACGTCTACAAGGTCTTCGCGACGCTCCCGGAGACCTCGAAGTTCAACGTCCGCGTCCTGGACCAGATCCCCAAGGAATCGGGCAAGAAGAAGGCGGGCCGCTACATCACGCTGACGACGTGCACACCGGTCTACACGTCCCGGTACCGCTATGTGGTGTGGGGCGAGCTGGAGCGGGTGGAGAAGGTGGACGGCAAGAGGACGCCGCCGGCGGAGCTGGGCTGAGCTGAGTTGAGTTGAGCCGTACGCGACGCTGAGCCCGTACGTCGCTGTCTCGTACGTCTTCGTACGACGGAGCCCCGGCCCCCCTGTTGAGGGGACCGGGGCTCCGTGGTGTCGCGTCGCGTCGGGGCGTCAGCCGAAGAGGCCGCCGCCTCCGTCGTCCTCGCCGTCTCCGCCGGTCTGGCCCTGGTTGTTGTTGCCGCCGGGGCCACCGCCGCCGCCCACGGTGACGAGGCTGATCTGGGTGCCCTCGGGCACCTGCTCGCCGCCGTTCGGCGTGGACGAGATCACCAGGGCGTTGTCGTCCTGGGAGCCGCTGATCTGGCCGACCACCAGTCCGTTGTCCTCGATGGCCTTACGGGCGTCCTTGAGCTTCTGCCCGGTGAGGGTCGGGACGGTGACGGGCTGGTCTTCCTTCTTCTTGGCGACCTGGACGTTCACCTTCGAGCCTTCATCAGCCCTTGTGTTCGCGGCCGGGGTGGTCTGGATGACCTTGCCCTCTTCGACGGTGTCGCTGGCGACCTCCGTCTTCTCGGGCACGAAGCCGCTGTCGGTGAGCTGCTTGGCCGCTTCCTCGTACGTCTTGCCGGTGACGTCGGGGACGAGGGGCTGCTGCTTCTCCTCGGCGATGGTCAGCGTGACCTTGCTGCCCTTTTGTACCTCGGTCCCGGAGGTCGGGTCCTGCTCCAGGACCTGGCCCGCGGTCTCGGGGGACTCGGACTTCTTGGTCGTGACCTTGAACTGGTACTTGTCGCTTTCCAGCTTCTCCGTGGCCTTCTCGACGTCCATGCCGATGACGCTGGGAATCGCGACCTTCGGCGCCCCGGTCGACACCGTCACCGTAATGGTGTCGCCCTTCTTCACCTTGGCGTCGGCCCCGGGATCCTGCTCACAGATCTGACCCTTGGGGTACTTCTCACACGGCT
Source organism: Streptomyces sp. NPDC059009 (assembly GCF_042740175.1). NCBI lineage: Bacteria > Bacillati > Actinomycetota > Actinomycetes > Kitasatosporales > Streptomycetaceae > Streptomyces > Streptomyces sp. NPDC059009. Next base: position 289,481 of record NZ_JBHYJB010000002.1, read on the forward strand.
TCCGCTCTCCCACCTCAACGGTGAGGTCCACGTTGCTCGCGGTCTTCTTGGCCTCATCGAGCTGCTCGCCCACGAGGTTCGGCGCCTTCAACGTGTCAGTGCTGTTCCCACTGTCACTGACCACCCACCTCCCGATGAGGATCGCGCCCACCAGCACCAGCAGCCCCGCCAGGATCAGCAACCACGTGGACGCGTTGCTCTTCTTCTGGCGGCGGCCGTGGCCGCCCTCGTCGTAGCCGTAGCCGCCGTCGTCCGGGTTGACCGGGGGGAGCATGGAGGTCTGCTGGCCGCCGTTCTGGGGGCGGAGCATCGCCGTCTGCTGGTCGTCGGGGTGGCCGCCGTAGCCGACCGCGCCGAGGGCCGCCGTCGCCGCCACCGGCTGGCCGTCGAGCGCGGCCTCGATGTCGGCGCGCATCTCGTCGGCCGACTGGTAGCGGTAGTCGGGGTCCTTGACCAGGGCCTTCAGGACGATCGCGTCCATCTCGGGCGTGATCTCGGGGTCGAAGACCGACGGGGGCTGCGCCTCTTCCCGTACGTGCTGATAGGCCACCGCGACCGGGGAGTCACCCACGAACGGGGGGCGGACCGTGAGGAGCTCGTACAGGAGGCAGCCGGTCGAGTAGAGGTCGGAGCGGGCGTCGACCTGCTCGCCCTTCGCCTGCTCGGGCGACAGGTACTGCGCCGTGCCGATGACCGCCGCCGTCTGCGTCATCGTCATGCCGGACTCGCCCATCGCGCGGGCGATGCCGAAGTCCATGACCTTGACCTGGCCGTTGCGCGTCAGCATGACGTTCGCGGGCTTGATGTCGCGGTGGACGATGCCGTTGCGGTGGGAGTACTCGAGGGCCTGGAGGATGCCGATCGTCATCTCCATGGCGCGCTCCGGCAGGAGCTTGCGGCCGGAGTGGAGCAGTTCCCGGAGGGTTGAGCCGTCGACGTACTCCATCACGATGTACGGGATGGATACCCCGTCGACGTAGTCCTCGCCGGTGTCGTAGACCGCGACGATCGCCGGGTGGTTGAGCGAGGCGGCCGACTGGGCCTCACGGCGGAACCGGGCCTGGAACGACGGGTCGCGGGCGAGGTCGACGCGGAGCGTCTTCACCGCCACGGTGCGACCGAGGCGGGTGTCGTGCGCGAGGTAGACCTCCGCCATCCCACCGCGGCCGAGCACCTGGCCCAGCTCGTACCGGCCGCCGAGGCGACGCGGCTCTTCCATAGCTAATCCAGCCCTCTCCGTCGGTCCCGACCGCACCGTTGTGTGGTCCGGCGGTGTGCTGTCCGGGCATACCGTACCCGGCTCGCCTTACGTGACCCGGTCGCGACCGTCACCCGATACCTGACCGGTACCGCAACGTGCACCGATGTGGAGGGGCCGTGACGCGGGTCACTTCTTGCTCTCGATGACCGCCTTCATCACGTCCCGCGCGATGGGGGCGGCCAGACCGCCGCCGGAGATGTCGCCGCGGCTCGCCTTGGAGTCCTCGACGACGACGGCCACGGCGACCGGCGACCCGGAGTCGGTCTTCGCGTACGACAGGAACCAGGCGTACGGGTTCTTGCTGTTGTTGATGCCGTGCTGAGCCGTACCGGTCTTGCCGCCCACGGTGACGTTCGGGATCTTGGCGTTGGTTCCCGTTCCCTCGTTGACGACCGTCTCCATCATTTCCTGGAGCTTCTGGGCGTTCTCCTTCGAGAGCGGCTTGCTCAGCTCCTTCGGCGAGTGCTTCTCGACGACGTCCAGGTTCGGTGCCTGCAGCTCGCTGACCATGTACGGCTCCATGAGCGTGCCGTCGTTGGCGACCGCCGAGGCGACCATGGCCATCTGCAGCGGCGTCGCGGCCGTCTCGAACTGACCGATGGAGGAGAGGGCCGTCTGCGGGCGGTCCATCTTCTCGGGGAAGTTGGAGGCGTTCGAGCGGACCGGGACGAACTGCTCGGAGTTGAAGCCGAACTTCTCGGCCGTCTCCAGCATCTTGTCCTTGCCGAGGTCCGAGCCGATCTTGCCGAAGACCGTGTTGCACGACACCCGCAGCGCCTGCCGCAGCGAGGCGTTCTTGCAGTCGATCGGGCCCTCGTTCTTCAGCTCCGTGTGCGTGTCCGGCATGGTCCACGGGAGCGGGGACTTCGTCGGCGAGTCGATGCCGTCGTACAGGCCGTGCTCGAGCGCGGCCGCCGCGGTGACCACCTTGAAGGTGGAGCCGGGTGGATACGTCTCGCGCAGGGCGCGGTTCAGCATCGGCTTGTCCTTGTCCTTGTCCAGGTCCTGGAAGGTCTCGGCTTCCTTGTTGGTGTTCCCGGCAAAGCTGGACGGGTCGTACGACGGCGTGGAGGCGAGCGCCAGGATCGCGCCCGTCGACGGGTCGATCGCGGCGACGGCACCCTTGCCGCGGCCCTTCAGGCCCTCGTAAGCGGCCTTCTGCGCGGCCGAGTTGAGGGTCGTGACGACATTGCCGCCCTCCTTCTTCTTGCCGGTCAGCATGTCGAGGCTGCGGCGGAAGAAGAGGCGGTCGCTGTTGCCCGTGAGGATGTCGTCCTCGATGGACTCGAGCTGGGTGGCGCCGATGCGCTGCGAGGCGTACCCGGTGATGGGGGACCACATCGGCCCGTTCTTCCAGGTGCGCTTGTACTTGAGGTCGTTGCCGGGCGTCGCCGTGGAGCCGGTGATGGGCTTGCCGTCGACGATGATGTCGCCGCGCGGCTGGGCGTAGCGCTCGATGGTGACGCGGCGGTTGTCCTCGTCCTTGGCGAGGGTGTCCGCCTTGACGTACTGGAGCCAGTTGTCCCGGGCGAGCAGGGCGAGAACGAGGAGCCCGCAGAAGATCGCGATCCGGCGCAGGGGCTTGTTCACGGTCGGACCACCTGGGTCATTTCGGCGTCGGGGTTCGCTGCGGGGGCGGGCGCCGGGCGGCGCGCCGTATCGCTGATCCGGATCAGGATGCCGATCAGCGCCCAGTTGGCGATGACCGACGAACCTCCGTACGCGAGGAACGGCATCGTCATACCCGTCAGCGGGATGAGGCCCATGACGCCGCCCGCGACCACGAAGACCTGGATGGCGAAGGCGCCGGACAGGCCGATCGCGAGCAGCTTGCCGAAGGGGTCGCGGGCCGCGAGCGCGGTGCGCACGCCGCGCTCCACGATCAGCCCGTAGATCAGCAGGATCGCCATGATCCCGGCGAGCCCGAGCTCCTCGCCGAAGGTGGCGAGGATGAAGTCGGAGTTGGCGGCGAACTTGATCAGGTCCGAGTGGCCCTGGCCGAGTCCGGTGCCGAGGGTGCCGCCGGAGCCGAAGGCCCACAGCGCCTGCATGGCCTGCTCGGAGTGGCCGACGACGCCCTTCTGGCTGAGCGAGTACTCGCGCATGGGGTCGAGCCACGCCTGGACACGCTGCTGGACGTGGGGCTCGAAGGAGGCCACGCCGACGGCGCCGACCGCGGACATCAGCAGACCGAAGACGATCCAGCTGGTGCGCTCCGTGGCGACGTACAGCATGACGACGAACATGCCGAAGAACAGCAGCGAGGTACCGAGGTCGGTCTCGAAGACGAGGATGAGGATCGACATCGCCCAGACGACGACGATCGGCCCGAGGTCGCGGCCGCGCGGCAGGTAGAGGCCCATGAAGCGGCGGCTGGCCAGGGCCAGGGCGTCCCGCTTCACCATCAGGAAGCCGGCGAAGAAGATGGCGATGACGATCTTCGCGAACTCACCGGGCTGGATGGAGAATCCGCCGACGTGGATCCAGATCTTGGCGCCGTAGACCGGCATGCCGAGGCCCGGGACCAGCGGCAGGAGCAGCAGGATCAGGGACGCGACCATGGAGATGTACGTGTAGCGCTGCAGGACGCGGTGGTCCTTGAGCATCAGCAGCACGCCGACGAACAGCGCGATGCCGATCGCCGAGTACATCAGCTGGTTCGGTGCCGCCGCGCTGAAGTTGGGCAGCTGCTGGAGCCGCTCCGACTGGTCCAGGCGCCAGATGACCACCAGGCCGAGGCCGTTGAGCAGCGTCGCCAGCGGCAGCAGCAGCGGGTCGGCGTAGCGCGCGAAGCGGCGCACCACGATGTGCGCGACGCCCGCGAGCAGGCCGAGGCCGAGCCCGTAGCCGAGCAGCCCCGCGGGGAGCTGGTCGTCGATGGCCAGGCCCACGTTGGCGTACGCGAACACGGGGATGATGACGGCGAACACGAGGAGCGCGAGCTCGGTGTTGCGCCGGCTCGGCGCTCCGATCGCGCCGATCGTCGACGTATGCGTAGTACTACTGCTCATGGTGTGCAGGGGCCCCCAACGGCTGCTTACTGCTTACCGCACAGCGAGACCAGCTTCTTCTCTTCCTCAGTGAAGCTGGGGCTGTCGGTGGGTGTCGGCGGCTCGGTCTTGGCCTTGTCGTCGGTCTTCTTGTTCTTGTCGGCGTCGCCGCTCGTGGTCGGGTTCGGGGTCGGCGTCTGCTTGATGCCGGTGGTGCCGCCGGCTTCGCCTTCGCCCGTCTTGGCGTTCTTGTCGCGCTCGGCCTCGCGGCGGTCCGCTTCCTTGCGGCACGCGGATGCCTGCACGCCCAGTTCCTCGATCTTGCTCTGGGCGGCCTTCAGATCGTCCTCGGGGATGGTCCCCTCGACCTGCTTGCGCTGGTACGGCGGCAGGTACTTGAGTTCGATCTCGGGGTGGTCCTTCTCGACCTTCGACAGGCTGACCCAGGCCAGGTCCTGGTCGATGCCGCGGTAGAGCGCGACGTGCTTGTCCTTCGTGCCCACGTAGTACTGGGTCTGCGTCCAGCGGTAGCCGCCGTACAGACCGCCGCCGACGACGGCGAGCGCGAGCGCGATGTACGCGGATCTCTTCAGCCACTTCCGGCGGCCACCGGGCTTCACGAAGTCGTCGTCCCCGTAGGCGGAGAAGCCGCCCTCGGGGACGTAGCCCGTGGTGTCGCCGCTGCCGGGCGGGCCGAAGCCGCCGCCGGAGGGCTGGGGCGGCACCGGGCGGCCGAGGCCGGAGGCACGGCCCGCGGGCGTCTGCATGGCGCCGTCGTCCTGCGCCTGGAGCTGGTTCTCGGCGACCGCGCCGACGACCACGGGGGTGTCGGAGAGCTGGCCCGCGAGGGTGTCGCCGCTGTCGATGTCCAGGACGTCGGCGACGATCACCGTGATGTTGTCGGGGCCGCCGCCGCGCAGCGCGAGCTGGATGAGCTCCTGCACGGTCTCCTGGGGGCCCTGGTAGCTGGCGAGGGTGTCCTCCATCGTCTGGTGCGAGACGACGCCGGAGAGACCGTCCGAGCAGATCAAGTACCGGTCGCCGGCGCGGACTTCACGGATGGAGAGGTCCGGCTCGACGTGGTCGCCGCTGCCCAGGGCGCGCATGAGGAGGGACCTCTGCGGGTGGGTGGTGGCTTCCTCTTCGGTGATGCGGCCCTCGTCGACGAGGCGCTGCACCCAGGTGTGGTCCTGGGTGATCTGCGTCAGGACGCCGTCCCGCAGGAGGTACGCGCGGGAGTCGCCGACGTGCACGAGGCCGAGGCGCTGACCGGTCCACAGGAGGGCGGTGAGGGTGGTGCCCATGCCCTCGAGCTGGGGGTCCTCCTCGACCATCAGGCGCAACTGGTCGTTGGCCCGCTGCACGGCGGTGCCGAGCGACGTGAGGATGTCCGAGCCCGGTACGTCGTCGTCGAGCGTCACGAGCGTCGAGATGACCTCGGAGCTCGCGACCTCACCCGCGGCCTGACCCCCCATGCCGTCGGCGATGGCGAGGAGACGGGGACCGGCGTAGCCCGAGTCCTCGTTCCCCTCCCGGATCATGCCTTTGTGCGATCCGGCGGCGAAGCGCAAAGACAGACTCATGCGCACCTCGCCCGTCGGCTCCGGGTACATCCGCACGGTGCCCACCCTCCGGTCGGGAGCGCGCTGGCGTCCAAGTCCTGGACCGCGTCGGCTCGCTCGCTCCGCTCGCTCATTGTCGTACTACTTCCGCAGCTCGATGACGGTCTTGCCGATGCGGATCGGCGCGCCAAGGGGAACGGGCGTCGGGGTGGTGAGTCGGGTCCGGTCGAGATACGTGCCGTTGGTGGACCCGAGATCCTCGACGATCCACTGGCCGTCACGGTCCGGGTAGATCCTGGCATGCCTGCTGGAGGCGTAGTCGTCGTCCAGCACGATCGTGGAGTCATGTGCCCGGCCCAGGCTGATCGTCTGGCCCTGCAGGGCAACCGTCGTGCCCGTCAGGCTGCCTTCGGAGACGACCAGCTTGGTGGGGGCGCCGCGGCGCTGGCGGCCACCGCCGCCGCCCTGCTGGCGCTGCTGCGGAGGCGCGGCCTGCTGCTGGCGGGCGGCCTGCTGCGGGCGCGCGCTGTCACGGCGCGATCCACGCTGCGTGACGCGCGTACCGAACAGGTCGCTGCGGATGACCTGGACGGCCACGATCACGAACAGCCACAGAACGGCCAGGAAACCCAGCCGCATGACCGTCAGGGTCAGCTCTGACATTGCCCCCGCTTCACCCTTCGGCTTGCCGGTAAATGATGGTGGTGCTGCCCACGACGATCCGCGAGCCGTCGCGGAGCGTAGCGCGGGTGGTGTGCTGCCCGTCTACCACGATGCCGTTGGTAGACCCGAGATCCTGGATCGTCGAGGGCGTTCCGGTCCGGATCTCACAGTGCCGGCGCGATACGCCGGGGTCGTCGATCCGCACATCGGCGTCGGTGCTGCGTCCCAGCACCAGCGTCGGGCGGGAGATCTGATGGCGATTTCCATTGATCTCGATCCAGCGCCGCACCTGGGCGCCCGGCAGGGCGCCGGGTCCCGGTCCCTGAGGACGCTGCGGCGCCTGCCCGCCGGGACGGCCGCCGGGAGGCGGCGCGGCCGGCATGGGAGGGGCGGCGGAGGGCTGCGGGTATCCGTAGCCACCGCCGGGCGCGCGGTTTCCGGGGGCGGGGCCCGCCGGGGCCGGGGCCGCGGGGGCACCGGCCTGGGAGCTGCTGGAGGCGAGGGTGCGGCTGCGCACGCGGTACAGGCCGGTGTCGAGATCGTCGGCCTTCTCCAGGTGGACCTTGATGGGGCCCATGAAGGTGTAGCGCTGCTGCTTCGCGTAGTCGCGCACCATCCCGGCGAGTTCGTCGCCGAGCTGTCCCGAGTAGGGGCTCAGGCGCTCGAAGTCGGGCGCGCTGAGCTCCACGATGAAGTCGTTGGGGACCACGGTCCGTTCGCGGTTCCAGATCGTCGCGTTGTTGTCGCACTCGCGCTGCAGGGCGCCGGCGATCTCGACGGGCTGGACCTCGGACTTGAAGACCTTGGCGAAGGTGCCGTTGACCAGACCTTCGAGTCGTTGCTCGAACTTCTTCAGGACTCCCATGGGGCACCTCCTCCGTCGTTGTCGTCCTGGTACTGCTTACTGATCGTATCCACGCGCCGGGAAATCGGCTGGTTCCCCCTGTCCGCCCAGTCGACGAGTGTCGCCTCTCACAAGGCATGCCCGCAGCATGCCCGTTCAGAAGGCTCCTGGACCCTTCCCGGCCCCTGATGGGACCCCTAGTCGGTGCCCCGGTTTTTCAGGGTCTTCCCAGGGATCGTAGAGGGGGCCTGAAGCCAGTGTCCCGCACCCGGCTGTGGACCTCTCGGCCATCGGCGCCGAGGGAGGCGGCCCGGGGGCGGATGCCCTGCGGAAAGCGATGTGAATCCACCCCCGGCAGCGTGCTAATCTTCTGGATGTCGACAGGCGCTCGCCCCACGGGGAGGGAGTCCGGAGACACACCCAATGCGCGGGTGGCGGAATAGGCAGACGCGCTGGATTCAGGTTCCAGTGCCCGCAAGGGCGTGGGGGTTCAACTCCCCCCTCGCGCACAGCGAAACGGTCCTCATCGTGATCACGATGGGGACCGTTTTTTGTGCGTTCTCGGGTGTGAGGAGTCTCTCAGGTACGGACCATGCCGTGTGGTGATCCACAGAAGGTCCGAGGGCGTCCTGTCCTTCGTATGAAGGAGGCGCCGGGTCGGCTCCGTTGTCGGTGGCGGCGAGTACCTTCATTGTCACGCGGAGTCGCACGGCGGGTGCGCGCGGAGGGGAGAGCGGGGGCGGTTGGCCATGGTCGACGGCGGTGCGGTGGTTCCGGGGCAGCGGGCCGGTGCGGCGGGGGCGCGGCTGCCGCGGGTGCGGGGGCTCGCGGACGTCCCGGCGGCCGGGGCGGTCTCGCCCAAGGCGGAGGGCAAGGCGCTGCGGGAGCGCGTCGCGCGGTCCGCGCACGCGGAGTTCGCGGAGGACGCCGCGCGGCCGGACGCGGTGGCGGCCCTGGAGGAGTCGAGCCGCGGCCGCATCGACGACCTCGTGCCGATACGGAACGGGCGGATGGCGGCGACCCCGTTCGCCTTCCTGCGCGGCTCCGCCGGACTCATGGCGTACGACCTGGCGCGCACGCCCGTGACGGGGATCGGCGCCCAGATATGCGGCGACGCGCACGCGGGCAATTTCGGGCTGTACGGGGATGCGCGGGGCGGCCTCGTCATCGACCTCAACGACTTCGACGAGACGGTGCACGGCCCCTGGGAGTGGGACGTGAAGCGGCTCACCGCCTCGCTGGTGCTCGCGGGGCGCGAGGCGGGGGCGGGTGAGGACGTCTGCCGGGAGGCGGCGTACGACGCGGTGGGCGCCTACCGCCGGACCATGCGCGTCCTGGCGAAGCTGCCCGCCCTGGACGCGTGGAACGCCATCGCGGACGAGGAGCTCGTCTCGCACACGGACGCCAGGGACCTCCTCGGCACGCTGGAGCGGGTCTCGGAGAAGGCCCGGCGGAACACGGGCGCGCGGTTCGCGGCCAAGTCGACGCGGGTCCTGGAGGACGGCACGCGGCGGTTCGTGGACGCGCCGCCGGTGCTGCGGCGGGTGCCGGACGCGGAGGCGGCCGCGGTGGGCGGGGCCCTCGAGGAGTATCTGGGCACGGTGCCGGAGGACCGGCTGCCGCTGCTCGCGCGGTACGCGCTGCACGATGTGGCGTTCCGCGTCGTGGGCACCGGGAGCGTGGGGACCAGGTCGTATGTGGCGCTGCTCCTGGACCACCGGGGCGAGGCGCTCGTGCTGCAGGTGAAGGAGGCGCGGCCCTCGGCGCTGCTGCCGCAGCTGCCGGTGGCCGGGTTCAAGAGCCCTTCGGTGGTGCACGAGGGGCGCCGGGTGGTGCGCGGGCAGAAGCAGATGCAGGTGGTCAGCGATGTGTTGCTCGGCTGGACGACGATCGGGCAACGGCCTTTCCAGGTACGGCAGTTCCGCAACCGCAAGGGCAGTGTCGACCCGGCGGCGCTCGCCGCGGATCAGCTCGACGACTACGGCCGCATGACCGGCGCCCTGCTGGCCCGCGCGCACGCGCACAGCGCCGACCCGCGCCTCATCGCGGCGTACTGCGGCAAGAACGACGAGCTGGACGAGGCCGTGGCCCGCTTCTCCGTGACCTACGCGGACCGCACGGAGGCCGACCATGCGCGGCTGGTGCGGGCGGTCCGGGAGGGGTGGGTGGCCGCGGAGTTGGGGGTGTGATGGGGCATGGGGGTGCGGGGGAGCGCGTGTCTGGTGGCTGGGGTGCTCCGGTTGTGGGCCGGCGCGCCTGCTGACTTGGTGCGCGGTCGTCCTCGGGCGGGTGCTCGGTCGTTCTCGGGCGGGTGCTCGGCTCGGCTGAGAGGTGGGCGCTGTGGCCGTGGGGAGGGGGCCCTGGGCGGTGGCCTAGGCTGGACGGGTGACGACCCCGCAAGCCGAGCCGACGCCGCCCGAGACGCCCGCTGAGCCCCTCGAGACGGGCTCGGGGGAGCCTGCTGCGACGAGCTCGGGGGAGCCTGCTTCGAGGGCGGAGCGCGAGCCGGGTGACGCCGCCTCCGCAGGGCCGCAGCGGGGCGCCGGTGACGCTGGTGATGCCGCCTCCGCGGGACCGCAGCAGGACGCCGGGGAGCGGCCCGAGGAGCGGCTTGCGCGGGCTGTGCGGACCGCCGAGCAGGCGTTGATCGAGTACGAGATCGCGCTCGAGACCTTCCGGATCGAGGTGGAGAACTTCTCCCGCCTGCACCACCAGCGGCTCGGCCCGATGTACGCGCGCCTGGACGAGCTGGAGGCGCAGATCGCCGAGGCCACGGCGGCGCGCACCGGCGACCCCGAAGACCGGCGCAAGGCGGAGGAGGCGCGGGCGCGGGTGCTGCCGATGCCCGGCGTCGAGGAGCTGTTCCACGGCTGGATGGACGCGGACGGGCTCTCGCCGGAGGCCGGCGCCATGCTGACCGGGCAGTCGGTGCGGCCGCCGCAGCGGGTGCGGCCCAGCGACGAGGCCCGCAAGCTCTACCGCGAGCTGGCCCGCAAGGCCCACCCGGACCTCGCACAGGACGAGCAGGAGCGGGAGCGCCGCGACGAGTTCATCGCGCGGGTCAACGCCGCGTACGGGCTCGGGGACGAGGCCGCGCTGCGGGAGCTCGCCGAGGAGTGGGCGGCCGGGCCCGTGCCGGAGGAGCAGCGGCCGACCCCCAGCGAGGAGCTGTACGCCCGTCTCGAATGGCTCTCCCAGCGCAAGGAGCTGCTCACGGCGGTGGCCCAGGAGCTGGAGGAGAGCGCGATCGGGGCGATGCTGAAGCTGGCCCCGGACGACCCCGACCGGCTGCTCGAGGAGATCGCCGAGCAGTTGCTCGCGCAGGTCGCCGAGCGGGAGGCCGAGCTGGAGCGGCTGACGGCGCCGGACGCCCGCTGAAGCGTCCCCTCCGAAGCCGGATGCCCGCTGGAGCGTCCTTCCGAAGCCGGATGCCCGCTGGAGCGTGCTTCTGAAACGTCTGCCGTGGATCGTCCCCCGTGAATCGTCCCGGGGCGGTCCGGTAGCGTCGGGGCATGAGTTTTGGACAGGTGCCCACGGTCACGGTCGGCGATCTCTCGGACGGCGACTTTCTGCTGGACGTTCGCGAGGACGAGGAGTGGCAGGCGGGCCACGCCGAGGGTGCGCTGCACATTCCGATGAGTGAATTCGTCGCGCGGTACGGGGAGTTGACCGAGGCGGCGCCGCAGGACGGCCGAGTCAATGTGATCTGCCGGTCCGGCGGGCGGTCCGCCCAGGTCACGATGTACCTCGCGCAGCAGGGCATCGACGCGGCGAATGTCGCGGGCGGCATGGAGGCATGGGCGGGCGCCGGCCGGCCCGTCGTCGACGACAAGGGCCAGCCGGGCTTCGTGGCCTGATGCGCCCGATCTCCTTGATTCCCGGAGCCCGCTAGCCGAGGGGGTGGGCGGCCAGGAGGTCGCCCAGGGACTCCTCGTGCGCGGCCGCCGGGCCGAGGGCGAGCTCGAGCTGCTTGGCCCAGGCGTGGTAGCGGTGCAGGGGGTAGTCGGTGTCGGCGCCGAAGCCGCCGTGCAGATGCTGGGCGGTCTGCACGACGCGGCGCACGCCGTCCGACGCCCAGATCTTGGCGACGGCCACGTCCCCCGCGGCGGGCAGCGCGCCGCTCGCCCCGGTACTGATCCGCCAGGCGGCCTGCCAGAGGGTGACCTCCATGGCGCGCAGGTCGATGTAGCGGTCGGCGGCCTGCACCGCCACCGCCTGGAAGGTGGCGACGGGGAAGCCGAACTGCTCGCGCTTGCTGGTGTATTCACTCGTCATCCGGAGCACGCCCTCGCCCAGGCCGAGCGCGAGGGCGCAGGTCCCGGTCGTGAGCAGATGGCGCAGCCACTCCCAGGCGCCGGCCGTCCCGATCACCTGCGAACCGTCGATCCGTACGCCGTCGAGGTGCAGCTCACCGAGGTGCTCGCCGCTGGTGGAGACCTGCTCGGCGAGGGTGAGCCCCTCGTGGGCGCGGGGTACGAAGGCGAGGACGGCGTCGCCCCCGGAGGTGTGGGCGGGGACCGCGACGAGGTCCGCGTTCCGCGCCCAGGAGATGCCCGTCTGCACGCCGTCCAGGAGCCAGCTGTCGCCGTCCTCGCGGGCGGTGACGGCGAGTTCGGCGGGGTCGTGTCCGGTGCGGCCGTTGGCGGCGACCGTCAGGACGAGCTCGCCCCGCGCGGCCTTGGGCAGGACCGACTGCTTCAACTCGTCCCCGCCGTACGTCTGGATCGCGTACGCCGCCGCGCTGCTCTCCAGGAGCGGGACACGGGCGAGCACCTTCGCGGACTCGCGCAGCACCAGGCAGAGCGCGATCGCGTCGAGCCCCGCGCCGCCGTGCTCCGGGTCGAGGAGCAGGCTGAGCAGATCGGCGTCGGCGAGCCTGGCCCACAGGGCGCGGTCGAAGTCGTCCGCGACGGCGCCGGAGGTGAGGGAGGGGCTGGGCACCCCGTCCGGGGCGACGTCGGCGAAGAGCGCCTTCGCCGCCTCGACGGCCGCCTGCTGTTCCTCGGTGAAGGTGAAGTCCACTGCCTGTCCCTCCGCGCACCGGTCGGTCATTTCTGACGGGCCGTCAAGATAGAACAGGTTCTACGGGAAGGGAATGGACGGTCCAGGATGCGAAGGGAATGGACGGTCCAGGATCAGCGGTCGAAGTCCAACTCGACCGTGGCCGTGGCCGGACGGGACTGGCACGCCAGCACATAGCCCGCCTCGGTCTCCTCGGGCTCCAGCGCGAAGTTGCGGTCCATCCGCACCTCGCCCGAGACCTTGAAGGCACGACAGGTGCCGCAGACCCCGCCCTTGCAGGCGTACGGGGCGTCCGCTCGGTTGCGCAGCACCGTCTCGAGCAGGGATTCGCCGTCCTGTACGGGCCAGGTGCCGGAGCGGCCGTCCAGTGTCGCCGTGACCGTGCTGTGCTCGGGGGCGGGGGCCGTGGAGACGCTCACCGAAGGGGCGTCGTCGACGTGGAAGATCTCCTGGTGGATGCGGTGGCGGTCGACTCCCAGGTCGCGCAGCGTGCCTTCGGCGCCCTGGACGAGGCCGTACGGGCCGCACAGGAACCAGCCCGATATCTCGGGGACGGGGACCAGCGCGGGCAACAGCGCCGCGAGCCGCTCCGCGTCCAGGCGCCCGGAGCCGAGCCCCGCCTGCTGTTCCTCGCGGGAGAGCACCGTCACCAGCTGGAAGCGGTCCGGCCAGCGGTCCTTGAGGTCGGCGACCTCTTCCAGGAACATCGTCGACGCGGCGGTGCGGTCGCTGCGGATGAGGCAGAAGGTGGCCTCGGGCTCGCGCTCGAGCAGCGTGGTGACGATGGAGAGCACCGGGGTGATCCCGCTGCCGCCGACCACCGCTGCATAGCGGCCGGGCGCGGGCTCCAGGGTGAACCGCCCCGCCGGGGTCATCACCTCCAGCTCGTCGCCGACGGCCACCTCCTTGAACGCGTACGTCGAGAAGGCGCCGCCCTCGACGAGCCGCACCCCGACCCGCAACTGCTCGGGTCCGCCCGGCTGTTCGGGGCCGGGCGCGGGGGAGCAGATCGAGTAGGTGCGCCGGATCTCCGCACCGTCACCGTCCGCGAAGCGGCGCACGGCGAGGTGCTGGCCGGGTGTGTAGCGGTAGTCGGCGCGGAGCGCGGGCGGGACGTCGAAGGTCAGCGTCACGGAGTCGTCGGTGAGCCGGTCGACCGCCGCCACGCGGAGCGGGTGGAAGCGGGCCATCACAACTCCTTGAAGTGGTCGAAGGGTTCACGGCAGCTGACGCAGCGGCGCAGGGCCTTGCACGCGGTCGACGAGAAGCGGCTCAGCAGCTCCGTGTCGGTGGAGCCGCAGTGCGGGCAGCGGACCGAGAGGGTGAGCGGGACCGGGCCCTCGGCGGTGTGCGGGCGTGGTGGTGCGATGCCGAACTCGGCCAGTTTGCGGCGGCCTTCGGGGCTGATGTCGTCCGTCGACCAGGCGGGGGCGAGCACCGTGCGGACCTGGACGTCCGCCATGCCGTGCTCGTGCAGGACTCGCTCTATGTCGGCGCTCATGGCCTCGATCGCGGGGCAGCCGGTGTAGGTGGGCGTGAGCTCGACGTCGACCCGGCCCGAGTCGCTCACCCGGACGTCGCGGACCACGCCGAGCTCCGCGAGCGTCAGCACCGGCAGCTCGGGGTCGGGCACCGAGCCGGCGAGGGCGAGCAGCCGCTCTTCGAGGGGGGTGGGTGCGGTCGTCACCATGACGCCCCCGGGTGGCTGCGGTGCAGGTGCTGCATCTCGGCAAGCATGCGGCCGAAGGACTCGGTGTGCAGGCCCTGGCGCCCGGCGCCCGCCGCCCACGCACCGTCCTGCGGGCCGGAGGGGACGGTGAGGGTGGCGGCGTCGATGACCGATGTCACCGAGGCGGTCCACTTCTCCCTCAGCTCCTGGCCGTCGATGTCCAGGCCGGGCACGGGCTTGAACAGCTCGCCGGTGAACCGCCACAGCGCGTCCAGGCCGCGCTGCATCCGCTCGTGGCTCTCGGGCGTGCCGTCACCGAGGCGCAGCGTCCACTGCTCGGCGTGGTCCTGGTGGTAGCTGACCTCTTTGACGGCCTTCGCGGCCAGCGGGGCGAACTCGCTGTCGCCGCTCGCCAGTTGGCCGTAGAGCAGTGTCTGGTACGTGGAGAAGTAGAGCTGGCGGGCGATGGTGTGCGCGAAGTCGCCGTTCGGCTGCTCGACCAGTTGGAGGTTGCGGAAGGCGCGCTCCTCGCGCAGGTAGGCCAGTTCGTCCTCGTCGCCGACGAGGGAGAGCAGGACCCTGGCCTGGCCGAGCAGGTCGAGGGCGATGTTCGCCAGGGCGACCTCCTCTTCGAGGACCGGGGCGTGGCCCGCCCACTCCCCCAGGCGGTGGGAGAGCACCAGGGCGTCGTCGCCGAGGGGGAGGGCCGGGGACTCGGTGCGGGCGGTGGCGGCCATGGGTGCTTCCGTCACAGGCGCTTCGCTCACAGGTGCTTCACTCCCTCCGGGATGTCGTAGAACGTCGGGTGGCGGTAGGGCTTGTCGCCCGCCGGCTCGAAGAACGCGTCCTTCTCGTCCGGTGAGGAGGCGGTGATCTCCGTGGACGGGACGACCCAGATCGAGACGCCCTCGCTTCTGCGGGTGTACAGATCGCGGGCGTTGCGCAGGGCCATCTCCGCGTCCGGTGCGTGCAGGCTGCCCGCGTGGGTGTGGGAGAGCCCGCGCCGGGAGCGGACGAACACCTCCCACAGCGGCCAGTCGGTCGAGCTGCTCATGCCGTCGCCTCCCCGGGGGTCTTGGTGGTGCGCTGTGTCTCGCCCTGCTTCGCGGCGTACGCGGCCGCCGCGTCGCGGACCCAGGCGCCCTCCTCGTGGGCGCGCCTGCGCTGGGTGATCCGCTGTTCGTTGCACGGGCCGTTGCCCTTCAGGACCGACCAGAACTCCGACCAGTCGATGGGGCCGAAGTCGTGGTGGCCCCGCGACTCGTTCCACCTCAACTCCGGGTCGGGGAGCGTCAGTCCGAGGGTCTCGGCCTGGGGGACGCAGATGTCGACGAAGCGCTGGCGCAGCTCATCATTCGAATGGCGCTTGATCTTCCATTCCATCGACTGGGCGGAGTGCGAGGACTCGTCGTCGGGCGGGCCGAACATCATCAGGGACGGCCACCACCAGCGGTTCACCGCGTCCTGTGCCATCTCGTGCTGGGCCGGGGTGCCGCGGCTGAGGCTGAACAGCAGCTCGTAACCCTGGCGCTGGTGGAAGGACTCCTCCTTGCAGATGCGGACCATCGCGCGCGCATAGGGCCCGTACGAACAGCGGCACAGGGGGACTTGGTTGGTGATCGCGGCGCCGTCCACCAGCCAGCCGATCGCGCCGACGTCGGCCCAGGTCAGCGTCGGGTAGTTGAAGATCGAGGAGTACTTCTGGCGGCTCGAGTGGAGCTTGTCCAGGAGCTCGTCCCGGCCGGTGCCGAGGGTTTCGGCGGCGCTGTAGAGGTAGAGGCCGTGGCCCGCCTCGTCCTGGACCTTGGCCATCAGGATCGCCTTGCGGCGCAGGGACGGGGCGCGCGTGATCCAGTTCGCCTCCGGCTGCATGCCGATGATCTCGGAGTGGGCGTGCTGGGCGATCTGGCGGACCAGCGTCGCGCGGTAGGCGTCGGGCATCCAGTCGCGTGGCTCGATGCGCTCGTCGGCCGCCACGGCTGTGTCGAACGCCGATTCCAGCGCCGCGGTGTCCGCGGTGCCTGTCGCGTCCGCCGTGTCCGCGGTGTTCTTCGCGTGCGCGGCTGGTGTCGCCATCTCGGTCCCCCTCGACCTTTTGACCATTCGCCTCGGGCATGCGCTGCGGCCAGTCTACCGACCGATCGTTCGGTCCGCTGGAATTCAATGGTGCGGGCCGCCGCCATAAGGTGTCAACCCTGTGGATAACCTCACGGACGCTGTGCCTGACGGGCCTGTCTGAGTACCGTGCCCGTGCGCAGCGGCCCGGCAGAGTGGCCGCTGGGGTACTCGGCGCGCAGCGGCCGGGGTCGGTGCGGCGACGGGAATCGGGGCGGAATGGACGCGTACGACGACGGGGCGCACCCCCGGCCCGGTGAGGCGGCGGCCGATCCCTCGGCTGATCCCTCGGCCGATGCCGTGGTCGGCTCCTCGCCCCCGCCCGCCGTGCCACCTGCCTCTCCTGCTTCTCTTGCCTCTCCTGTCTCTCCCCCTCCTCCCCCGGCCCCGCCCCGCACCGGCATCGCCGCCCTCCCGATCGGCTACCAGCTCGTGGCGGCCCTGGCGCTCGCGGTCATCGCCGTCACGGCCTGCGTCCACGTCGGGATGGTCTTCCTGCACGTCGCGCCCTCGAACACGGTGAGCAAGAAGCACGGCGAGGCCGTCGACTGGTGGATCTACCCCGAGTTCGAGCAGAACTGGAAGCTGTTCGCGCCCAACCCGCTGCAGCAGAACGTCGCGGTGCAGGCCCGGGCGGAGTTCCGTACGGCCGACGGGGGCACCGGGACCACCGAGTGGTACGACCTGTCCGCGCAGGACGGCGCGGACATCGACGGAAACCCGCTGCCCAGCCACATCCAGCAGAACGAGCTGCGCCGCGCCTGGGACTTCTACGTCGGCTCGCACGACGCGGAGAATCGTCCCAGCGGCCTGCGCGGGCAGCTCTCCGAGCGCTATGTCCGGCGCATCGTGCTGATGCGGATCGACCGCGAGCGGCCGGGCGGTCCCGACGCCCGCATCGAGCGCGTCCAGATCCGCTCCCGCACGACCAATGTGCGGCCGCCCCGGTGGAGTGACGAGAAGACCAGCACCAAGCCGGTGCTCCGGCTGCTGCCGTGGTGGACGGTGACGCCCGAGGACATGCCCCTGCCCGACGAGGCCCGCACCAGGACGGCAGCGCAGGAGCGGCAGACACGGGGGGACGAACAGACACGGGGGAACGAACAGAATCGGGGGGACGAGCGGTGAACCGATTCGCAGAGCGACTCGCGCGCGGGATCAACCACGTCACCGCGTCCGGTCTCGGCCCGTACCAGACGGCCGTGATCCGCATCGGGTTCTCCGCCACCTGGCTGCTGTTCCTGCTGCGTGAACTCCCCAACCGACGCGAGCTGTACGGGCCCGACGGGCCGTGGAACTGGGACATGGCCCAGCAGCTGATCGCGAGCAACCACGCGTTCACGGCGCTGATGTGGTCGGACGGGCGGCTCTGGTTCGAGGTCGTCTACGCACTGGCGATGGTGAGCAGCGCCCTGCTGCTGCTCGGCTGGCACACGCGCGCGATGTCCGTGCTCTTCATGATCGGCGTGCTCTCGCTGCAGAACCGCAGCATCTTCATGGGGGACGGCGGCGACAACGTCATCCATCTCATGGCGATCTACCTGGTGTTCACGCGCTGCGGCCAGGTCTGGTCCCTGGACGCGCGACGGGCGGCACGCGCGCGTGCCGACAGGCGCGAACAAGGGGACGACCCGGTGGGGATCGTCCTGTGGTGGGTGCTCGGACTCGCCCTCTCCGTGGTGACGTTCATGGGCGAGCTCTCCGGCGGCTGGCTGCTGCTGTTCTGGGGGCTGTGGGTGGCGCACGGCCTGTGGTGGGCCGTCGGGCGGCGGGAGTCGCTGGGCAAGGCGCGGCTGCTCCTCGACGTCATCGCCTCGCTCGCGCACAACGCGGCCCTGCTCGTGATCATGGTCGAGGCGTGTCTGATCTACGCCACGGCGGGCTGGTACAAGATCCAGGGCAGTCGCTGGCAGGACGGCACGGCCGTCTACTACCCGCTGCACCTCGACTACTTCTCGCCCTGGCCCGCGCTCTCCGACCTGCTCGCCGACCACGGTGTGATGGTGATGCTGGTGACCTACGGGACGGTCGCGGTGCAGGTCGCCTTCCCCTTCACGCTCATCAACCGCCGGGTGAAGAACGTGCTGTTGGCGGCCATGATGTGCGAGCACGCCGTGATCGCGGTCGTCCTCGGCCTGCCCTTCTTCTCGCTCGCGATGATCGCCGCCGACGCGGTGTTCCTGCCGACGTCGTTCCTGCGGCGTGTGGGCGGCTGGGCCGCCCACACGCGGGGGCGGGTGCTCGCGCGCGGCGGAGCGGGGCTTCCGGGGCAGCGTCGTACGGAGGGATACGCGGAGCAGACGGACGAGGGGCGGGTCCAGGAGGGCGCCGAGGAGACGCGCGTAGGCTTCACGCCGTGACGGCTGGAAACGGACATGTGGGATCTGGAAGTGGGACAGGTGGCGAGGGCGTGGACGGGGCGCTGCGCGCCTGGCGCGGGCTCGCCGAGACCTCCGTGCTGCTTGACGGCTTTCACGCGATCAAGCACGCGCTGCGCTTCGGCGCCCGGATCCCGGTGGTGCTGAGCAGCGACCGCACCGCCGTCCTGGCACTCGCCGACGAGCTCGCCCCCGATGTCCGCGCCGGCCTCGCGGAGTTGGTCACGGAGGTCCCCGACGACGCGCTGCGCTCCCTGGTGCCGCGGCTGCATCCCACGGCGGTGGCCGCCCTCGCCGAGCGTCCTTCGCGCGCGGAGAACCTCGCGGCGCTCGCCCGCACCCCGCGCGCCACCCCGGTCGTCGTGCTCGACGATCCCCGCAATCTGGGCAACGCGGGGGCGGTGATCCGGCTCGCGGCGGGCTTCGGCGCCACCGGGGTGATCACCACCGGGACCCTCGACCCCTGGCACCCCACCGTCGTACGCGGCGGTGCCGGGCTGCACTTCGCGACGGCCGTGGAGCGGATGGCGGTCGGGGAACTGCCGAGCGGTCCGCTGTTCGCCCTGGACGCGGAGGGCGAGGACATCCGCGGCCTCAAGCTGCCCGACGACGCCGTCCTGGCCTTCGGCTCCGAGCGCAGCGGCCTGTCCGCCGCGCTGCGGGCCCGCGCGGATCATCTGGTCTCCCTGCCGATGCGGCCCCAGGTGTCGAGCTACAACCTGGCGACGAGCGTCGGCATGGCCCTCTTCCACTGGTCGGCGTCGGCGGGCAGGCCCCCGGTCCCGGGAGCCTGAACCGCCGCGCGCGGGACGCCTGGGGACGGGCCCTAGCGGCGCACCTCGACCACCCGGAAGCGGTTGGCCACGAACGCGCCGTCGCACAGCGCGGAGTTGGCCGCCGGGTTGCCGCCCGAGCCGTGGAAGTCCGAGAAGGCCGCCGTCTGGTTCACATAGACGCCCCCCGTCAGGTTCAGGGACAGCTGGGCGCACTCCTCCAGGCAGACCTCCTGGACGGCGTCCGCCACCTCGTCCGACGTCGTGTACGTCCCGACCGTCATCGCGCCCTTGTCGCGGACCGTGCGGCGCAGCAGCTCCACCGCGTCGGCCGCCGAGTCGACCGCGACCGCGAAGGAGACCGGGCCGAAGCACTCGCTGAGGTAGGCGGCCTCGGCGTCCGGCTTCGCGCCGTCCAGCTTGACGATCACCGGGGTGCGGACCACGGCGTCCGGGAACTCCGGGTTGGTGATCTCCCGTGAGGCCAGGGCGACTTCACCGATACTGGGGGCCGCTTCGAGGCGGGCCTTCACATCGGGGTTGACCAGGGCGCCGAGGATCCCGTTCGCCCGGGCGTCGTCGCCGAGGAGGCCGCCGACCGCGCTCGCCAGGTCGCTCACCACCTCGTCGTACGACTTCGCTCCCGCGTCCGTGTCGATGCCCTCGCGGGGGATGAGGAGGTTCTGCGGGGTGGTGCACATCTGACCGCTGTACAGGGACAGGGAGAACGCGAGGTTCGACAGCATGCCCTTGTAGTTGTCGGTCGACTCGACGACGACCGTGTTGACGCCCGCCTTCTCCGTGTAGACCTGCGCCTGGCGGGCGTTGGCCTCCAGCCAGTCGCCGAAGGCCGTCGAGCCCGTGTAGTCGATGATCTTGACCTCGGGGCGGACGGCGAGGGTCTTGGCGATGCCTTCGCCCGGCCGCTCGGCGGCCAGCGCGACCAGGTTCGGGTCGAAGCCCGCGTCGGCGAGGACCTCGCGGGCGATCTTGACGGTCAGGGCGAGGGGCAGCACCGCGCGCGGGTGGGGCTTGACCAGGACGGGGTTGCCGGTGGCCAGGGAGGCGAAGAGTCCCGGATAACCATTCCACGTAGGGAAGGTGTTGCAGCCGATGAGGAGTGCGATGCCGCGGGCGACCGGGGTGAACCGCTTGTCCATGACGAGGGGGTCGCGCTTGCCCTGGGGCTTGTTCCACTCCGCGGCGTCCGGCGTGCGGGACTGCTCCACATAGGCATACGCCACCGCTTCCAGGCCGCGGTCCTGGGCGTGCGGGCCGCCCGCCTGGAACGCCATCATGAACGCCTGGCCGCTGGTGTGCATGACCGCGTGCGCCAACTCGTGGGTGCGGGCGCTGATGCGGGCCAGGATCTCCAGGCACACCATCGCGCGCAGCTCCGCGCCCGCCTCGCGCCAGGCGCGCATTCCGGCGCGCATCGCGGGGAGCAGGGTGTCGATGTCGGGGTGCGGGTACGTGATCCCCAACTCCGGGCCGTACGGCGACACTTCGGCGCCCGCCCAGTCGTCCGTGCCGGGCTGGTCCAGGTCGAAGCGGCTGCCCAGGAGGGCGTCGAAGGCGGCCTTGCCCTCGGGGAGGCTCAGGCTCCCGCTCTCCCCGTACGCCTTGGGGTGCTCGGGGTGGGGGGACCAGTACGCGCGGGTGCGGATCGTCTCCAGTGCCTGGTCGAGGACGGGCCGGTGCTGGGCGATCAGCTGGTGCGCGGTGAGTTCGGCGGCCATGACGAACCAACTCCTCGTCGGGTCAGCTCTTCGTCGAGCTGGTGAGCCGGGTGGCTGCGGGTGGTGGGCAGGAGCAAGCAGACAGAGCTAGAGTAACCGAACGATCGGTCGGGACAAGAGGGTCTGCCGAACCTGTGGAAAACCGGCTGAGGTTCGCCGTCGGCCCCTTGCCATCAGGGCACCCCGAAGCTCTGGCCATGGAATCCGTACGGGAGGATTGAATGCAAGGTGTGGCGCGAAGCGTCTCGAACAGGGTGGCGGTGGGCGACGGGTGGGCATGACAGCACTCGATCTCAGCAGCCCTGTCGCCGTGGTCGGCACCGGCACCATGGGCCAGGGCATCGCCCAGGTCGCCCTGGTCGCGGGCCACCCGGTGCGGCTGTACGACGCCGTCCGGGGCCGCGCCCGGGAGGCGGTCGTGGCGATCACGGGACGCCTGGACCGACTCGTCGAGAAGGGCCGTCTCACGGCCGGGGACCGGGACGCCGCGATCGCGCGGATCACGCCCGCCGAGAGCCTCGCGGACCTCGCCGGCTGTGGGCTCGTCGTCGAGGCCGTCCTGGAGCAACTGGACGTGAAACAGCGGCTGTTCCAGGACCTCGAAGAGGTGGTCGCCGAGGACTGTCTGCTCGCCACCAACACTTCGTCGCTGTCGGTCACCGCCGTCGCGGGCCCGCTCGCGCACCCCGGGCGCTTCGTCGGCCTGCACTTCTTCAACCCCGCGCCCCTGTTGCCCCTCGTCGAGGTCGTCAGCGGCTTCGCGACGGACGGGAAGGCGGCCACGCGCGCGTACGAGACGGCACGGGCCTGGGGCAAGACGCCGGTGCGCAGCGCCGACACCCCAGGGTTCATCGTCAACCGCATCGCCCGGCCCTTCTACGCCGAGGCGCTGCGACTGTACGAGGAGCGGGCCGCCGACCCGGCCACGATCGACGCCGTCCTGCGGGAGAGCGGCGGCTTCAAGATGGGCCCCTTCGAGCTCACGGACCTCATCGGCCAGGACATCAACGAGGCTGTCACGCGCTCCGTCTGGGACTCCTTCTTCCAGGACCCCAAGTTCACCCCGTCCCTCGCCCAGCGCCGCCTCGTCGAGTCGCGCCGCCTCGGCCGCAAGTCGGGGCAGGGCTGGTACGCGTACGGGGACGGCGTCCCGCGCGCGGAGCCGCACACGGCGGCGCCCGCACCCGCCCCGGAGTCGGTCGCCGTGTGCGGGGAACTGCACCAGGCGAGCGCCCTGGTCGAGCTGATCGCCGGCAGCGGGATCGAGGTCGCCCACGAGGAGCCCATCGACCCGGACTACCCCGGCTGGATCGAACTCCCCAGCGGGGTAAGGCTCTTCCTCGCCGACGGCTCGGCCGCCGACGACGCCTCGGCGCCGGTGATCCACTTCGATCTCGCCCTCGACTACAAGGCCGCGACCCGGATCGCCCTGGCGCCCGCCGTCACCGTGAGCGAGGAGCAGCTCGGCGAGGCCGTGGGGCTCTTCCAGGCGCTGGGCAAGCGCGTCAGCGTCGTCGCCGACGTCCCCGGGATGATCGTGGCCCGTACCGTGGCCATGCTCGTCGACTACGCCCAGGACGCCGTCGCGCGCGGTGTCGCCGGGCCGGAGGACGTAGATACCGCGATGCGCCTCGGCGTCAACTACCCGCGCGGGCCGCTCGCATGGGGCGCCGAGCTCGGCGCGGGGTGGGTCCTCGACACCCTGGAGTACCTGCACGAGGAGTACCCCACCGGCCGCTACGCGCCGTCGCAGGCGCTGCGCCGTCGTGCGGCCGCCGAGTCGGCCGCACGCGAGGAGGACGCATGACCACCGCCAGACGCGACACCTACACCCCCGAGACCCTCCTCTCGGTGGCGGTCCGGGTCTTCAACGAACGCGGCTACGACGGCACGTCCATGGAGCACCTCTCCAAGGCGGCCGGCATCTCCAAGTCGTCGATCTACCACCACGTGGCGGGCAAGGAGGAGCTGCTGCGCCGGGCCGTCAGCCGGGCGATCGACGGGCTCTTCGGGATCCTCGCCGAGGAGCACGCGCGCGTGGGCAGCGCGGTGGAGCGTCTGGAGTACGTCACCCGGCGCACCGTCGAGGTGCTTGTCGCCGAACTGCCGTATGTGACCCTCCTGCTGCGGGTGCGCGGCAACACCGACACCGAGCGGTGGGCGATGGAGCGGCGCAGGGAGTTCGACCACCAGGTGGCCGAACTGCTCAAGAAAGCCGTCGCCGACGGGGACCTGCGCTCCGACGTCGAGCTGCGGCTCGCCACCCGGCTGCTCTTCGGGATGATCAACTCCGTCGTGGAGTGGTACCGGCCGGACAGCCGTGGCGCGGCGGCCTCGTCCGAAGTGGCCGACGCCGTCGTGAAGTTGGCCTTCGCGGGGCTGCGCAAGGACGGCTGAGTCCGCGCATGGGCGACTGAGGCGTCGCAGGCCCGGCAGGCTCGGGAGGCCCGGGCCCGCAGGCCCGCGAGGGCCGGGCCGCCGCTCAGTGGTCCGGCTCCAGGTCGTCCTCTTCGAAGACCAGCAGCGTGCGCGTGCTGAGCACTTCGGGGATGGCCTGGATGCGGGTGAGGACGAGCTCGCGCAGGGCGCGGTTGTCCGGGGTGTGCACCAGCAGCAGGACGTCGAAGTCCCCGCTGACCAGGGCCATGTGGGAGGCCCCCGGCAGGGCGCGCAGCTGGTCGCGCACTGTCCGCCAGGTGTTCTGAACGATCTTGAGCGTGATGTACGCGGACGCTCCCTGCCCGGCCCGCTCGTGGTTGATCCGGGCGCCGAAGCCGCGGATCACCCCGTCGTCGATGAGGCGGTTGATGCGCGCGTACGCGTTGGCGCGCGAGACGTGCACGCGCTCGGCCACGGAGCGTATCGAGGCGCGACCGTCCGTGTGCAGTATCTGCAGGATGTCGCGGTCGATCGGGTCGAGGGAGCGCGGTTGGGGCTCAGGGGAGTGGCCGCCGGGTCCGTCGGCCATTCGTTCAGATGCCATGTCCCCCCGCCTCCCTACCATGGACGTACTGCATTCATCTCAGGCTGTGCAGAACCGTTTGTCCACAGCCTGAAGGTGCCTGTAGCCAAAATGTGCCGACGACCGAACAATCGGTAGGTGAGGCGCATCACAGACCGCGCCTCTGATGCCGTTCCCACAAGGAGACAGCTTCCCCCAGGAGGTGCCGTCATGACGGTCATGGAGCAGCGTGGCTCCTACCGGCCCGCCCCACCCCCTGCCTGGCAGCTCAGGACCGATCCCGCACCCTTGTTGCCCGACGCGGAGCCCTACCGCGTCCTCGGCACCGAGGCCGCCGGAAAGGCCGCCCCCGAGCTGCTGCGCAGGCTGTACGGGCAGCTGGTGCGCGGCCGCAGGTACAACGCGCAGGCGACGGCGCTCACCAAGCAGGGACGGCTCGCGGTCTACCCGTCGAGTACCGGCCAGGAGGCGTGCGAGGTCGCCGCCGCGCTCGCCATCGAGGAGCGGGACTGGCTCTTCCCCAGCTACCGCGACACCCTCGCCGCCGTCGCCCGCGGCCTGGACCCGGTGGCCGCCCTGACGCTGCTGCGCGGCGACTGGCACACCGGGTACGACCCGCGCGAGCACCGCGTGGCCCCCCTGAGCACCCCGCTCGCCACCCAACTCCCGCACGCCGTGGGCCTCGCGCACGCCGCCCGCCTCAAGGGGGACGACGTGGTCGCGCTCGCCATGGTCGGCGACGGCGGCACCAGCGAGGGCGACTTCCACGAGGCGCTGAACTTCGCCGCCGTGTGGCAGGCCCCCGTGGTCTTCCTGGTGCAGAACAACGGCTTCGCGATCTCCGTCCCGCTCGCCAAGCAGACGGCCGCACCGTCCCTGGCCCACAAGGCCGTCGGGTACGGGATGCCGGGCCGCCTGGTGGACGGCAACGACGCGGTGGCGATGCACGACGTCCTGAGCGAAGCCGTGTCCCGCGCGCGTGAGGGCGGCGGCCCGACGCTCGTCGAGGCGGTGACGTACCGGATGGACGCGCATACGAACGCGGACGACGCGACCCGCTACCGGGTCGACGCCGAGGTCGAAGCCTGGCGCGAGCACGACCCGATCCTGCTCCTGGAGCGGGAGTTGACCGAGCGCGGCCTCCTCGACGACGAGGCGATACGGACGGCCCGCGAGGACGCCGAGGCCCTCGCGGCCGACCTGCGGGAGCGCATGAACCAGGACCCGGTCCTCGACCCCATGGACCTCTTCACGCACGTGTACGCGGAGCAGACCTCCCAACTGCGCGAGCAGGCGGCCCAGTTGCGGGCCGAGCTGGAGGCGTCGGCGGAGGACGCGGGCGAGACGGGTGGGACGGGCGAGGCCGGGCACGGCACGGCAGGCGAGGAGAACGCGCGATGACCACGGTCGCGGCCCGGTCCGCCAAGCAGGCCACCAAACCCGCCACGATGGCGCAGGCCCTCGGGCGCGCGCTGCGCGACGCGATGGCCGAGGACCCGTCGGTGCACCTCTTCGGAGAGGACGTCGGGGCGCTCGGCGGCGTCTTCCGGATCACCGACGGGCTCGCCGCCGAGTTCGGCGAGGACCGTGTCACGGACACGCCGCTGGCCGAGGCGGGCATCCTGGGCACGGCGGTCGGCATGGCGATGTACGGGCTGCGGCCCGTCGTCGAGATGCAGTTCGACGCCTTCGCGTACCCCGCCTTCGAGCAGCTCATCTCCCATGTGGCGCGGATGCGGAACCGCACGCGCGGGGCGATGCCGCTGCCGATCACCATCCGCGTCCCGTACGGCGGCGGGATCGGCGGCGTCGAGCACCACAGCGACTCCTCGGAGGCGTACTACATGGCGACGCCCGGTCTCCATGTCGTCGCTCCCGCCACCGTCGCCGACGCCTACGGCCTGCTGCGGGCCGCGATCGCCTCGGACGACCCGGTGGTCTTCCTCGAGCCCAAGCGGCTCTACTGGTCGAAGGCCGAGTGGAATCCGGATGCCCCGGAGCGGGTCGAGCCGGTCGGGCGCGCGGTGGTGCGGCGCACCGGCCGCAGCGCCACGCTCCTCACATACGGCCCGTCCGTCCCCGTCTGCATGGAGGCGGCCGACGCCGCGCGCGCGGAGGGCTGGGACCTCGAAGTGGTCGATCTGCGCTCCCTGGTGCCGTTCGACGACGAGACGGTGTGCGCGTCCGTGCGCCGCACCGGCCGGGCCCTGGTCGTGCACGAGTCGAACGGCTTCGGCGGCCCCGGCGGCGAGATCGCGGCGCGGGTCACCGAGCGCTGCTTCCACCACCTGGAGGCGCCGGTGCTGCGCGTGGCCGGATTCGACATCCCCTATCCGCCGCCGATGCTGGAGCGGCATCATCTGCCGGGAGTGGACCGGATCCTGGACGCGGTCGCCCGCTTGCAGTGGGAGGCGGAGAGCTGATGGCGCCTGCTTTTGATGTGAACAGCCTGGAGTTCAAGCTGCCCGACCTCGGCGAGGGCCTCACGGAGGCCGAGATCGTCCGCTGGCTCGTGCAGGTGGGGGACGTCGTCGAGGTGGACCAGCCGGTCGTCGAGGTGGAGACGGCCAAGGCGATGGTCGAGGTGCCCTGCCCTTACGGAGGGGTGGTGACGGCCCGCTTCGGCGAGGAGGGGGCGGAACTGCCGGTGGGGGCGCCGCTGTTGACGGTGGCAGTGGGGACTCCCGCGCGCGGGGAGACGTCCGAGGGGGCCGTCGGGTCCCCGGTGCGGTCGGCGGCGGACTCCGTGGACGCTGCGGACTCCGCGACCTCTGCGCCTTCCATGGCCTCAGCGGCCGACGATTCGTCCGGCAACGTCCTCGTCGGGTACGGCACCGGCGCCCCTCCCGCGCGGCGCAGGAGGGTGCGGAATGTGTGGGCGCCCGAGCCGGTTCCTCCCGTTCCCCCCGTTCCTGCCGCGCCCCCTGCGCGCCCTGAGCCTCCCGCGCCCCGGGGGGCGGCGCAGGTACCGAGCGGACCGGTCCCGGTGATCTCGCCTCTCGTGCGCAAGCTGGCTCGCGAGAACGGCGTGGATCTGCGGGAGTTGGCGGGCAGCGGTCCGGACGGGCTGATCCTGCGGGCCGACGTCGAGGACGTGCTGCGCGCCTCGGCCCGTGCCGCCACGCCTGCGGTGTCGTCCGTCACCGGTGCGGGGGCCGCCCCCGCGCGCGGGACGCGGATTCCGCTGCGCGGGCTGCGTGGTGCCGTCGCCGACAAGCTGTCCCGCAGCCGCCGCGAGATACCGGACGCGACCTGCTGGGTGGACGCGGACGCCACGGAACTGATGCGGGTGCGCACCGAGATGAACGCGTCGGGCGGCCCGAAGATCTCCGTCCTCGCGCTGCTCGCCCGCATCTGCGTCGCCGCCCTCGCCCGCCACCCGGAGCTCAACTCCACGGTGGACCTGGAGGCACGCGAGGTCGTGCAGCTCGACGCGGTGCACCTCGGCTTCGCGGCGCAGACGGACCGGGGGCTCGTCGTCCCCGTCGTACGGGATGCGCACGCGCGCGACACGGAGTCGCTCAGCGCCGAGCTGGGGCGGCTCGCCGACTCCGCCCGCGCCGGGGCGCTCACGCCCGCAGAGCTCACCGGCGGCACCTTCACCCTCAACAACTACGGGGTGTTCGGGGTCGACGGATCCACGCCGATCATCAACCACCCCGAGGCGGCCATGCTCGGCGTCGGGCGCATCGTGCCGAAGCCCTGGGTGCACCAGGGGGAGTTGGCGGTACGTCAGGTCGTGCAGCTCTCGCTCACCTTCGACCACCGGGTGTGTGACGGGGGCACGGCGGGCGGGTTCCTGCGGTTCGTGGCGGACTGCGTGGAGCAACCGGCGGTGCTGCTGCGGTCGATGTGAGGTCCGCGGCGCTGCGGTCGATGTTGAGGTCCCCGCCGCATGTGAAGTCCGCGACGCCCCCACGCGCGGGAGTGGTGTGACGGAAGTCCCGCACAGGAGGGACCCTTCGCGGGGGTGGCATTGATCGTGCGTGCGCCCATACTCGGGGGATGACCGCGCACCAGGACCCGCCCGACCCGGCGCCCGTCGTCCCGTACGACGCCGTGGTGCTCGCCGGGGGCGGGGCGAGGCGGCTCGGCGGGGCGGACAAGCCCGCCGTGCGCGTCGGTGGCAGGGCGCTGCTCGACCGGGTCCTGACCGCCTGCGCGGACGCCGGGACCACGGTCGTGGTGGCGGAGCGGCGGCACACCGTACGGCCCGTGGTGTGGGCGCGCGAGGAACCGGCGGGCGGCGGCCCGCTGGCCGCGCTCGAGGCGGGCCTGCGGCACACGGAGGCGGCGGCCGTGGTCGTGCTCTCCGCCGATCTGCCGTTCCTCGGCGAGCAGACGGTACGGGCGCTGCTGGCGGCGCTTCGGGACGGGGGCGCACCCGCCGAAGCCCACGTCCCCACTGAAGCCGGTGTCGCTGCCGAAGTCGGCGTCCCCGCTGAAACCCCCACCCCCACCCCCGCCGACGGCGCCGTGCTCACCGACCCCGAGGGTCGGGATCAACCCCTGGTCGCCGCCTATCGGAGTGCCTCGCTCCGGCGTGAGATCGCGCACCTGGCAGCCGTGCACGGCGGGGCGGCCGGGCTGCCGTTGCGGCGCCTCACCGAGCGGCTCGAGCTGGTGCGGGTCAGCGACCCCGTCGCGTCCTTCGACTGCGACACCTGGGATGACATCGCCGCCGCTCGGGCGCGTATCAGGGAGCATGGACGAGTGCTTGATGAATGGATCTCCGCAGTCAAAGCCGAACTGGGCATCGACCTCGACGTCGACACCGGCGTCCTGCTCGACCTCGCCCGCGACGCCGCGCACGGCGTGGCCAGGCCGGCGGCACCGCTGACCACCTTCCTCGTCGGGTACGCGGCGGCACAGGCCGCGGCCCAGGGCGGCACCGGCGGCCCCGAAGCCGTGGCGGAGGCCGCCCGCAAGGCGGCCGCGCTCGCGGTCCGCTGGGCGGACGAGGACCAGCCGGACGCCAAGCCGGGCGGCCCCGACGCGGGTTCGGGCGCCGGATGAGCGGGCAGCCCGCACCCGACGCCGAGTTCGACGAGGCCCTCGCCTTGGTGAACGGGGACCGGCCGCAGAGCACGACGTCACCGGCCGCGCCCGCCGCACCCGTGTCCGACACCGCGTCCGCCGGTCCCGCCCCCGGCCCGCGCCGGCCCGGCCGAGAGGCGCGCGGCGAGGAGCCGACCCGCGCCCCGGACCAGAAGGCGGCCGAGAGCGCGGGCGCCCGGACCCGGCGAGCCCGGCCCCACGCGCACACCACCCCCTGGCCCGCCGCCCGTCAGGTCGCCGCCCGGGCGCTGCGTCCCCTGGACCTCCCGGCCCTCGCGGCCGCCGCCGTCTCCGCGCCCCTCGACCGGGCGCTCGGCCTGGTGCTCGCCACACCGCTCGCCGCCCTCACCGACCTGCCCTCCTTCGACACGTCCGCGATGGACGGATGGGCGGTCGCGGGGCCCGGGCCCTGGTCGGTGCGGCCCGACGAGGCAGGGGTGCTCGCGGGGCACGGCGACGCCGAGCCGCTGTCGGACGGCGAGGCGGTCCGCATCGCCACCGGCGCCCGCATCCCGCAGGACGTCACCGCCGTGATCCGCAGCGAGCACGGCCGCATCGACGACAAGGGCCGGCTGCACGGCAAGGGCGAGGTCGTGCCCGGTCAGGACATCCGCCCGCGCGGCCAGGAGTGCCGCTCCGGCGACCAACTCCTGCCCCCCGGCGCCCTGGTGACCCCCGCCGTCCTCGGCCTGGCCGCGGCCGCCGGGTACGACGAGCTCGCCGTGCTCCCCCGCCCGCGCGTCGAAGTCCTCGTCCTCGGCGACGAGTTGCTCACCAAGGGGCGCCCCCACGACGGACTCATCCGGGACGCGCTCGGGCCGATGCTGCCGCCGTGGCTGCGCGCCCTCGGCGCCGACGTCACCGCCGTCCGACGGCTCGGTGACGACGCCGAGGCCCTGCACGACGCGGTCACCTCGTCCGGCGCCGACCTCATCGTGACGACCGGCGGCACCGCCTCAGGACCCGTCGACCACGTCCACCCCACCCTGCACCGCATCGGCGCCGAGCTCCTCGTGGACGGGGTGGCGGTCCGACCGGGCCACCCCATGCTGCTGGCCCGCATCAGCCGGGACCAGCACCTCGTGGGTCTGCCGGGCAACCCGCTGGCCGCCGTCTCCGGCCTCCTCACGCTGGCCGAGCCGCTGCTGCGCACGCTCTCGGGCCGAGCCGCCGTGGAGCCGTATGCCGCTCCCCTGCGCGAGGACGTGCACGGCCATCCGCACGACACCCGGCTCGTACCGGTCGCCGTGCGCGGCGAGCAGGCGGTGCCGCTGCACTACAACGGCCCGGCGATGCTCCGTGGCATCGCCGCCGCCGACGGCCTCGCGGTGGTCCCGCCCGGGGGCGCCCGGCAGGGCCAGGAGCTGGAGATCCTCGATCTGCCGTGGGCCGAACCGGGCGCACCGGCAGGGGAGTTGAGGGTCGGCCGGCAGGACGACGGGGTGTGTTTCACGTGAAACTGCCCGGCCATGACGCGATCGCCCGCCAGGCCGACGAGCACCTCGTCACCCATCGGATCCAACTGCCGCGCCGCGTCGTCGAGCGCCCGTTGCGGCAGGTCTCCAAGCGCCTGGCGATGGCCCTGTTCGTGCTCGCCCTGACGACCTTCATCGTCTGGATCGACCGCGACGGCTACAACGACAACACCGACAACGGCGTCGACTTCCTCGACGCCGCGTACTACGCGACCGTCACGCTCTCCACCACCGGGTACGGCGACATCGTCCCGGCCAGTGACAGCGCGCGGCTCTGCAACATCCTGCTGATCACGCCGCTGCGCGTGCTCTTCCTGATCATTCTGGTCGGTACCACGCTCGAAGTGCTCACGGAACGCACGCGCGAGGAGTGGCGGCTGGCCCGCTGGAGGTCCAACTTGCGTGATCACACCGTCGTCGTGGGCTTCGGCACCAAGGGGCGGTCCGCGATCCAGACTGTCTGCGCCACCGGTCTCAAGCCGGAGCAGATCGTGGTCGTCGACCCCAGCTCCAAGGTCGTCGACGCCGCCACGACCCATGGCTTCGCGGGCGTCATCGGCGATGCGACCCGCAGCGATGTGCTGCTCCGCGCCGAGGTGCAGCGGGCCCGCCAGATCATCATCGCGACCCAGCGCGACGATACGGCGGTCCTGGTCACGCTCACCGCACGGCAGCTCAACCGTGGGGCGAAGATCGTCGCGGCGGTGCGCGAGGAGGAGAACGCGCCGCTGCTGCGCCAGTCCGGCGCCGACGCGGTCATCACCAGCGCGAGCGCGGCGGGCCGGCTGCTCGGGCTCTCCGTGCTCAGCCCGAGCGCGGGCATGGTCATGGAGGACCTGATCCAGCAGGGCAGCGGCCTCGACATCGTCGAGCGGCCGGTGATAAAGGCCGAGGTCGGCAAGGGGCCGCGGGACCTGGACGACCTGGTGGTGAGCGTGGTGCGAGGGCATCGGCTGCTGGGGTACGACGACCCTGCGGTGGGCGGGCTGAAGGCTACGGATCGCCTGATCACGATCGTGCGGGTCTCGCGGGGCGAGCAGAGCACGGCCGGTACGCGGCCGTTGCCCTCGGAGTGAGAGCTCGGCTCTCGGTGGCTCTTGAACAGTTCCCTGCGCTCCAGGAGGCGTTTCCGTCTGCGCATGGGCGCCATTGGCCCCTGCGGGCTCGTCGTGGTTGCTCGCGCCCTGCGGCGGAGCCGCCGATCGAGCACAGCCCCGCGCCCCTCGTAGGGCGCCGTCCCGACGAGGCACCCCAGGAGTAGCCTCGCGGCCATGCATGCGATCACGATCCCCGAACCCGGTGGCCCCGAAGCGCTTGTGTGGGCCGAAGTGCCCGACCCCGTGCCCGGTGAGGGTGAGGTGCTGGTCGAGGTGGCGGCCAGTGCCGTGAACCGCGCCGACCTGCTGCAGCGCCAGGGCTTCTACAACCCGCCGCCCGGCGCCTCCCCCTACCCCGGCCTGGAGTGCGCGGGCCGCATCACCGCGCTCGGCCCCGGCGTCTCCGGCTGGGCCGTCGGCGACGAGGTGTGCGCACTGCTCTCGGGCGGCGGCTACGCGGAGCAGGTCGCCGTGCCCGTGGGCCAGCTGCTGCCCGTGTCGGAGGGCCTCTCCCTGGCCGAGGCCGCGGCGCTGCCCGAGGTGACCTGCACGGTCTGGTCCAACGTGTTCATGGTGGCCCATCTGCGCCCCGGCGAGACGCTCCTGGTGCACGGCGGTGCCAGCGGCATCGGCACCATGGCGATCCAGCTCGCGAAGGCGATCGGCGCCAGGGTGGCGGTCACGGCGGGCGGCAAGGAGAAGCTGGCGTTCTGCGGCGAGCTGGGCGCGGACATCCTGATCGACTACCGCGAGCAGGACTTCGTCGAGGAGATCGAGCGGGCCACGGACGGCGCCGGGGCGGACGTCATCCTCGACATCATGGGCGCCAAGTACCTGGACCGGAACGTGCGCGCCCTCGCGGTCAACGGGCGCCTCGCGATCATCGGCATGCAGGGCGGCGTCAAGGGCGAGCTGAACATCGCCGCGCTCCTGAACAAGCGCGCCGCGGTCACCGCGACCTCGCTGCGCGGCCGTCCCATCGCCGAGAAGGCGGCCATCGTCGCGGCGGTGCGTGAGCACGTCTGGCCGCTGATCGGCGGGGGCCGGGTGCGCCCGGTCGTGGACCGCACGCTGCCGATGAGCGAGGCGGCCGCGGCCCATCGCGTACTGGAGGAGAGCAGCCACATCGGAAAGGTCCTGCTCACGCGCGGCTAGGAGGCCCGCGACGGTCCCTGGGCCGGACACGACCTACCGGACCACGACCCACCGGGAGACGACCTAGCGGCGCAGCCGCAGCGCCAGGAAAGCCAGGCCGAGGCCGATGAACACGAGGCCCGCGCCGAGCGGCAGGATGCGCAGCCCCGGGACGGCCTGTCGGCTCCCCGAGGCGGTGCGGGCCGCTGCGGCGTGCGCCTCGCGGGCCTCGCGTGCCTCGGTCGAGGTGCGCGCGGGGGTGCGCACAGGCGTGCGCGCCGGACTCGGCTTCGTCTCTCGCGGGGACACCGGGGACGGTGGCGCCGACCGTACGGGTTCCCTGGTCGAGGCCGGTTCCGAAGCCGGATCAGAGGCCGGTTCCGAGGCCGGATCCAGGGGCTCGGCAGGCTCCATGGGCTCCGCCCTCCCCGGCCGCGCCCGCCCCTCCCCGGCCCGGCTCCCGGCCCGCGTCTCACCGCTCGGCTCGGCCGCCACCGGTGCGCGCGCCACGAGGGCGCCCCCGCCCACGTACGCGATGGACGTGGTGGACGCGGCGGACGCGGCGGAAGGGGGACCGGCGTGCCCGACGTACCCGGGCACCAGCAGCGCCGCCGTCAGGGCGGCTGCCGGCAGGAGCCGTGAGAACACCGTCGTCGCCCCCTCCCGTCACCGGGTTGCCAAGATCAACGCGTGCTGTCAGCGTCACATGGAGCGAGGAATCCGGCATCTCGGGCAATGAGTGGTGGATCACCGCTCTCCGGGGGCACCACGGAGGGGAGACGGACGCGTGCGAGAGAATGGCGGCATGGAGATGCCGAGGAACGAAAGGTCGCCGGAGAACCCCCAGGTCCTGGTCGTCGGACAGGACGGAATGGCCCTCGGCGGCGGAGGAGAAGACGACTCCCGCGAGGTCCCGGTGACGGAGATGGTCGAACAGCCGGCGAAGGTCATGCGCATCGGCAGCATGATCAAGCAGCTGCTCGAGGAGGTGCGGGCGGCTCCCCTGGACGAGGCGAGCAGGCAGCGCCTCAAGGAGATCCACGCCAGCTCGGTGAAGGAGCTCGAGGACGGTCTCGCCCCCGAGCTCGTCGAGGAGCTGGAGCGCCTCTCCCTGCCCTTCACGGACGAGGGAACGCCGAGCGACGCCGAACTGCGCATCGCGCAGGCCCAGTTGGTGGGCTGGCTCGAGGGCCTGTTCCACGGGATCCAGACGACCCTGTTCGCCCAGCAGATGGCGGCGCGGGCCCAACTGGAGCAGATGCGCCGGGCGTTGCCGCCGGGCGTGGGCGGCGGCGAGGAGGAGGCGGAGGGCGGCGGTATCGCGGGCCGCTCCGGAGGCCCGTACCTCTGACCGCTCGCACCCTCGACGGCCTCGACGGACACACGAAGGGGCCCGGTCACGCAGCGCGCGTGGCCGGGCCCCTTCGTACGTCGGACGGATGACGAACCGCGCCTCGGTCAGGAGGGGTTGCCCGTCGAGACCTTCAGCTCGATGTTGGGCATGTCCTTCGGGTCCACGTCCTCGTCGGCCTTCGGGTACTGCTCCATGACCATGCCCTCGCCGTACGTGTTCTCGTCGTAGTCGCTGGGCGTGTAGTGCCAGCCCGCCTTCTGGAGGCACTTCTTCACGGACAAGATGTCCTTGAACGTGAAGTTCGGCATCTTGATCTTGGTCTCGTCGTTGTACGCCGTGTCCGGCTCGGTGCACTCCGTCGTCTCGATCGTCTTCGAGCGGTCCGGCCCCCGGTGCCCCGCGACCGGCGTCTTGGACTTCTTGTCGGAGGGGTCGCCGCCCTTGTCGTCGCCGTTCAGCGAGATCGCCGTGATCAGGCCGCCGACGGCGAGCAGGGCGACGATGATCGAGCCGACGATCACCGGCATGTTCTTCTTGCGGCCGCCGCTGCCCGGGGCGCCCGACGTCTGCGTCGGGGCGGGGTTGATGGTGTACGGCGGCGGGGTCTGGGACGCCTGCGGCGCGTACGCGTTCGTCGGCGCCGGGGTCTGGTAGGCGCCCTGCTGCGGGTAGCCGTAGCCCGGGGTCGGGGCCGGGGTGGGCGCGCCGTACTGGCCCGGCTGGGGCTGGTACGGGGTCTGGACGCCGCCCTGCTGGGGGAGCGAGGAGTCGACGGGCGGGAACACCGCGGAGCCGACGCCCGCGCCGCTCGCGGTCTGCGCGCCCGGCACGATGCTCGGCGCCGCCGCCTGGAAGGACTGGGCGACGCGCAGGCACTCGTCGCGCATCGACTCGGCGGTCGGGAAACGCTCGTTCGGGTTCTTCTTCAGCGCGCGGGCGACGATCGCGTCGAGCGCGGGAGGAAGGGAGCGGTTGATCGAGGAGGGCGCGACCGGCTCCTCCTGGACGTGCGCGTACGCGATCGCGAGGGGCGAGTCCGCCTCGAACGGGAGCCGCCCGGTGCACAGTTGGAAGAGCATGATGCCGACCGAGTACAGGTCGGAGCGGGCGTCGACGCCGCGGCCCAGGGCCTGTTCGGGCGAGAGGTACTGCGGGGTGCCGACGACCATGCCCGTCTGGGTCATCGAGGTGACGCCGGACTGCATGGCGCGGGCGATGCCGAAGTCCATGACCTTGACGACGTTGCGCTTCGTCATCATCACGTTGCCGGGCTTGATGTCGCGGTGGACCAGGCCCATTTCGTGGCTGATCTCCAGGGCCGCCAGGACGTCCGCGGTGATCTTCAGGGCCTGGTCGGTGGGCATCGCACCGTACTGCTGCACGGCGGCGTCCAGGACGGAGCCGAGCGGCTTGCCCTCCACGTACTCCATGACGATGTACGGCATCGTCGCGCCGTCCAGCTCGTCCTCGCCGGTGTCGAAGACCGACACGATGTTCGTGTGCGTGAGCTTCGCCACGGACTGGGCCTCGCGGCGGAAGCGCTCGCGGAAGGACTGCTCGCGGCCGAGCTCGGTGTGCAGGGTCTTGATCGCGACCTGTCGGTCCAGGACGGAGTCGTAGGCCAGGTGTACGGAGGCCATGCCGCCCTCGCCCAGCAGATCTTGCAGCTGGTAGCGGCCGCCGGCGAGGGAGCGCCCCGCATACCGGCCCTGTGCAGCGCCGTCCTGGCTCATTTGTGCGTCCCCCATCGGCGCGGTGGCCGAGGCGGCTCCGCGGCTGGTGATCGATTACCGCTATTCCAGGCCAAGTCTGCCCGAGGACGATGACGCGTCAAGCTCGGTGCCCGTTCCGTGACCGTACGAGCAAGAAGCGTCTCGGAAGCGTTACAAGTTTGCGCGAAGGGGCCTGTGGGGGGTTGGATGTCCGGTCCACCTCGGACCGGCATGCCCCGCGAAGGCTGTAGCGTGGCACGGCGGAGACCCCTGTACCGCGACGTACGCAATCAAGACGTACCACGATCAGAAACGACGGCGAGGACTGATGGCACAGACGCAGCGCGCTCAGGGCCCGTCCGACCCCGAGGCGACTGGCGGCGGTATGTCAGACGCGCCGGAGATGTGGGGCAACGGCGGGCTTGTCGGCGATGGCCGATATCGACTCACCCGGCGGCTCGGCCGGGGCGGCATGGCGGAGGTGTTCGCCGCCGAGGACGTTCGGCTCGGGCGCATGGTCGCGGTCAAGCTGCTCCGCTCCGATCTCGCCGAGGACCCGGTCTCCAAGGCCCGCTTCACGCGCGAGGCCCAGTCCGTCGCGGGCCTCAACCACCATGCGGTGGTGGCGGTCTACGACTCGGGCGAGGACCAGGTCGGGCCGAACATCGTCCCGTACATCGTCATGGAGATCGTCGAGGGACGGACGATCCGGGACCTGCTGATCAACGCCGAGGCCCCCGGGCCCGAGCAGGCGCTGATCATCGTCTCCGGTGTCCTGGAGGCGCTCGCCTACTCGCACCAGCACGGCATCGTGCACCGCGACATCAAGCCCGCGAACGTGATCATCACCAACACCGGTGCGGTGAAGGTGATGGACTTCGGCATCGCCCGCGCCCTGCACGGCGCGCAGTCGACGATGACGCAGACCGGCATGGTCATGGGCACCCCGCAGTACCTCTCCCCCGAGCAGGCGCTGGGCAAGGCCGTCGACCACCGCTCCGACCTGTACGCGACCGGCTGTCTGCTCTACGAACTCCTCGCCCTGCGGCCGCCGTTCACGGGTGAGACGCCGCTGTCCGTGGTGTACCAGCACGTCCAGGACGCCCCGGTGCCGCCCTCCGAGGTCTCGGACGCGGCGCCGCCGGAGCTCGACGGCCTGGTCATGCGCTCGCTCGCGAAGGACCCGGACGACCGGTTCCAGACCGCCGAGGAGATGCGCGGCCTGGTCCAGTACGGCCTGTCGATGCTCGGCGAGCAGGGCAGCCACACCGGTACGTGGAACACCGGCCCCGTCGACATGGCCGCCATCGGCATGCACGAGGGC
Source organism: Streptomyces sp. NPDC059009 (assembly GCF_042740175.1). NCBI lineage: Bacteria > Bacillati > Actinomycetota > Actinomycetes > Kitasatosporales > Streptomycetaceae > Streptomyces > Streptomyces sp. NPDC059009. The sequence continues at coordinate 326,613 of NZ_JBHYJB010000002.1, forward strand.
GGCAACACCCCGGCGATGGGCGTCGCGGGCACCGCGGCGATGCCGCACCCGGGCGACTCCGGCACCGCGCAGATCCCGGCGCAGCCGATGCTGCGGCAGTCGGGCGGGGACGACGGCGGCTTCGACGGCGGGTACCGCGACGGCGGGCGCGGCAAGGGCCGCGGCAAGATGTGGCTCTTCGCGGTGCTCGCGATCATCGCGATCGCGGCCGGTGTCGCGTTCGCGCTGCAGGCGACGGGCGACAAGAAGAAGCCCGACAACGGCCCGACGACGCCCACCACGAAGCAGTCCCAGTCGGACAAGCCGAGCAAGAGCCCGGACGACGAGACGACGGACGAGGAGACGGATCCCGGCGGCGGCACCGGCGGCCAGTCCGAGTACAGCCCGCCGCCCTCGCACAACACACCGTCGCAGAACCCGACGCCGACCAACAGCCAGCCGAGCGACCCCGAGACCACGCCCTCGGACCCGGAGACGACCCCGTCGGACCCGGAGACCACGCCCTCGGACCCGGAGACGGAGCCGTCCGACCCGGAGACCTCGGCCGACGGCGGCAGCGGCAACGGCGGCACGGACGAGGGGTCCTTCGGCGGACCCAACGGAGCCTGAGCCGCGGACATGCCGGCCATGCCATAGAGCCACGGACATGCATAGAGCCACGGACGTGCCATAAGGGCGCGGGACCCCGACCGGGGTTCCGCGCCCTTATGTGTGGGCCGCTCAGGCCGGCTGTGCGTGGGCCGCTCAGGCCAGCCGCAGCACCCGCTGGCGCTCGCCCGCGCCCTGCAGGGTGTTCACCGTGACCATCTGCGGCTCGATGCGCAGATAGACCGGGTCGAAGGGCTCGCCGTCGACGAAGCGCGGGCCCGCGCCGAAGAGCTCCAGCTCGGCGGTGGTCGGCTCGATGGCCTCGCAGGTGCCCACGAACTGGACGGACCAGCCGCCGTCGTGCGGGGTGCGCGGGCTGAAGTTGTCGGAGCCGTACGCCACCACGCTGCCGATGCATGCCTGGTGGTGGCCGTAGCCCTTGTGCATGCGCAGCAGGATCCGGCCGTCGATGACGACGTGCCGGGCGAGCGCGAGGAAGGGCAGTGCGCGCATGCTGGTCGCCACTCGGCCGTAGTCGGTTCGGCTGAGCAGTTCGAAGGCGAGCTGTTCGTCGGTGGCGTCGGTGGGCATGCCCCCACCATCGTTGACGGACAAGGCGTCGGAAAAGGGGATCCCGCCCCTGGTCCCGGGGACGTAAGTCCTCCCCCGCCCTCCCCGGCTCAGGTAAAAGCCGGGGAAAGAACCGCAAAAATACAGGTCAGCGGGTCAGTGCTTCTCCGCCTGCATGCGGGCCACATAGGCCGCTGCCTGCGAACGCCGCTCCATGCCCAGCTTGGAGAGCAGGCTGGAGACGTAATTCTTGATCGTCTTTTCCGCGAGGTGGAGCCGCTCGCCGATCACGCGGTTGGTGAGGCCCTCGCCGATCAGGTCGAGGATCTTCCGCTCCTGCTCGGTGAGGTTCGCGAGGCGGTCGTCGCCCTTGGCGTTGTTGCCGTCGCGCAGCCGCTCCAGGACGCGGGCCGTGGCGACCGGGTCGAGCAGGGACTTGCCCGCGGCCACGTCGCGCACGGCGGTCAGCAGCTCATTGCCGCGGATGGCCTTGAGGACGTAGCCGGACGCCCCCGCCATGATCGCGTCGAAGAGCGCCTCGTCGTCGGCGAACGAGGTGAGCATCAGGCATTTGATGTCCTCGTTCTGCGAGCGGATCTCGCGGCACACCTCGACCCCGCTGCCGTCGGGGAGCCGGACGTCGAGGACGGCCACGTCCGGGCGCGTGGCCGGGATCCTGACCAGGGCGTCCGCCGCCGTACCCGCCTCGCCGACGACTTCGATGTCGGCCTCGACGGACAGCAGCTCATGGACTCCGCGGCGCACCACTTCGTGGTCGTCGAGGAGGAATACCGTGATTTTTCCATCTTCGCGCACGGTGTCAGTGTCACACACGAACTCTTCCCGTGCCCGGGGTGGCCGGGATAACGTGCCGGTGTTCCGGCCCCCTGCCAGGCTGTGATCAGTGCTGTGACCAGGAACGGTTTCCCGCTTTCTCGATTTACTTGGAAATCCGAGCAACCATTTACTTGGATTTCCAAGCAAAGTCGCAGGTCAGATGGGGTTTCACAGTTTCGGTATTCACTGGGTAACGTGCATAAGGCAGGGCACTCGCCGGGGCACCTGTCACGCCTGTTCCCGGCCGAGTCGCACCCACCCCCGTGCGCGGGCACGGAGCAGGCGAGCCGTACTGGCTCCCGGCAACCCCGGGGTCCGGACCGACGGAGGAGCACACGTGACCGTGGAGAGCACCGCCAAGAAGGCGGCGCCGAAGAAGGCGGCGGCCAAGAAGGCCACGCCCGCGAAGGCCACAGCCAAGAAGGCGGCGGCCAAGAAGGCCGCACCCCGTAAGGCCACGCCCACGAAGGCCGCGCAGCCCGAGCTCGTTCAGCTGCTGACCCCCGAGGGCAAGCGGGTCAAGCACCCGAAGAACTCCCCGCACGCCGAGTACGCCGCGTATGTCGACGGCATCACCGCCGAGGAGCTGCGCGGGCTGTACCGCGACATGGTCCTCACCCGGCGGTTCGACGCCGAGGCCACCTCCCTGCAGCGCCAGGGCGAGCTGGGCCTGTGGGCCTCGCTGCTCGGCCAGGAGGCCGCCCAGATCGGCTCGGGCCGGGCCACCCGCGACGACGACTACGTCTTCCCGACCTACCGCGAGCACGGCGTCGCCTGGTGCCGCGGGGTCGACCCGACGAATCTGCTCGGCATGTTCCGCGGCGTGAACCACGGCGGCTGGGACCCCAACAGCAACAACTTCCACCTGTACACGATCGTCATCGGCTCGCAGACGCTGCACGCCACCGGCTACGCGATGGGCGTGGCCAAGGACGGCGCGGACTCGGCCGTGATCGCGTACTTCGGTGACGGCGCCTCCAGCCAGGGAGACGTCGCCGAGTCCTTCACGTTCTCCGCGGTCTACAACGCGCCGGTGGTGTTCTTCTGCCAGAACAACCAGTGGGCGATCTCCGAGCCGACCGAGCGGCAGACCCGGGTGCCGCTGTACCAGCGCGCGCAGGGCTTCGGCTTCCCCGGCATCCGCGTCGACGGCAATGACGTGCTGGCCTGTCTCGCGGTCACCAAGTGGGCGCTCGAGCGGGCGCGCAGGGGTGAAGGACCGGCGCTCATCGAGGCGTTCACCTACCGCATGGGCGCGCACACCACCTCCGACGACCCGACCAAGTACCGCAGGGACGAGGAGCGCGAGGCATGGGAGGCGAAGGACCCGATCCAGCGCCTGCGCGCCTATCTCGAGTCCGAAGGTCACGCGGATGAGGGATTCTTCGCGGAACTCGAAGCGGAGAGCGAAGCGTTGGGCAAACGAGTGCGAGAGGCGGTGCGGGCGATGCCGGATCCGGAACCGATGGCGATCTTCGACAACGTATATGCGGACGGCCACGCCCTCGTGGACGAGGAGCGCGCCCAATTCGCCGCCTACCAGGCGTCGTTCGCGGACGCGGGGGAGGGCAAGTAGCCATGGCCGTACAGAAGCTTCCCATCGCCAAGGCGATCAACGAGTCGCTGCGCCAGGCCCTGGAGTCCGACCCCAAGGTCCTGATCATGGGCGAGGACGTCGGCAAGCTCGGCGGCGTCTTCCGCGTGACGGACGGGCTGCAGAAGGACTTCGGTGAGGAGCGGGTCATCGACACCCCGCTCGCCGAGTCCGGCATCGTGGGTACCGCGATCGGCCTCGCGCTGCGCGGGTACCGGCCGGTCGTGGAGATCCAGTTCGACGGCTTCGTCTTCCCCGCGTACGACCAGATCGTCACGCAGCTCGCGAAGATGCACGCGCGGGCGCTCGGCAAGATCAAGCTCCCGGTCGTCATCCGCATTCCGTACGGCGGAGGCATCGGCGCCGTCGAGCACCACAGTGAGTCCCCCGAGGCGCTGTTCGCGCACGTGGCGGGCCTGAAGGTGGTCTCGCCGTCGAACGCGGCGGACGCGTACTGGATGATGCAGCAGGCCGTCCAGAGCGACGACCCGGTCATCTTCTTCGAGCCGAAGCGGCGGTACTGGGACAAGGGCGAGGTCGACACCGAAGCCATCCCCGGCCCGCTGCACAAGGCCCGTACGGTGCGCGCCGGTTCGGACCTGACGCTCGCGGCCTACGGGCCGATGGTGAAGGTCTGCACGGAGGCCGCGGCCGCCGCCGAGGAGGAGGGCAAGTCCCTCGAGGTCCTCGACCTGCGCTCCATGTCGCCCATCGACTTCGACAGCGTGCAGACGTCCGTCGAGAAGACGGGCCGGCTCGTCGTGGTCCATGAGGCCCCGGTGTTCTACGGCTCCGGCGCGGAGATCGCCGCGCGCATCACCGAGCGGTGCTTCTACCACCTGGAGGCTCCGGTGCTGCGGGTCGGCGGGTTCCACGCGCCGTATCCGCCGGCCCGGATCGAGGAGGAGTACCTGCCGGGCCTGGACCGGGTGCTCGACGCCGTCGACCGCTCGCTTGCGTACTGAGGAGAGGAGTGTGACGACGATGACTGACGCCGCACAGGCCGTCCGCGAGTTCAAGATGCCCGACGTGGGCGAGGGACTCACCGAGGCGGAGATCCTCAAGTGGTACGTGCAGCCCGGTGACACGGTCACCGACGGCCAGGTGGTCTGCGAGGTCGAGACCGCCAAGGCCGCCGTGGAGCTGCCCATCCCGTACGACGGGGTGGTCCGTGAACTGCGCTTCCCCGAGGGCACGACGGTGGACGTCGGCCAGGTGATCATCTCGGTGGACGTGAGTGGCGGAGCCGCTCCGGCGCCCGCACCCGCCGCCGAGGCACCCGCGTCCGCCGAGCCCGCTCCCGCGCCCGCCGAGCCCGCGCAGGAGGAGGCCCCCACCGGGCGGCAGCCCGTCCTCGTGGGGTACGGGGTCTCCGAGTCCTCCACCAAGCGGCGCGCCCGCAAGCCCGTCCCCGGACAGGCCGAGGAGCCGCCCGCCGGGACGTACTACGCGTCCGCCGTACAGGCCGAGTTGAACGGCAGCGCGGCTCCGGCCCCTGCCCCCGCCGCGACCCCGGCCCCGCAGGCGACTGGCGGCGCCCGCCCGCTCGCGAAGCCGCCCGTGCGCAAGCTCGCCAAGGACCTCGGAGTCGACCTCGCGACGGTCACGCCGACCGGCCCGGACGGCATCATCACCCGCGAGGACGTGCACGCGGCGACGGCGGCCAGGGTGACCCAGGCGCCCCCGCCGCAGGCGGTCGGGCAGCCCGTGGTCGAGCAGCCCGCCCCGGTGGCGGCCCCCGCCTCCGTGGCGGCCGCCGACGCCCGCGAGACCCGCATCCCCGTCAAGGGCGTGCGCAAGGCCACCGCCCAGGCCATGGTCGGCTCGGCCTTCACGGCGCCGCACGTCACGGAGTTCGTGACCATCGACGTGACGCGCACGATGAAGCTCGTCGAGGAGCTCAAGCAGGACAAGGGCTTCGAGGGGCTGCGGGTCAACCCGCTGCTGCTCATCGCCAAGGCCCTGCTCGTCGCGATCCGCCGCAACCCGGACGTCAACGCGGCCTGGGACGAGGCGAACCAGGAGATCGTCCAGAAGCACTATGTGAACCTGGGCATCGCGGCGGCCACCCCGCGCGGTCTGATCGTGCCGAACATCAAGGACGCACACTCCCAGACACTGCCCGAACTCGCCGCGTCCCTGGGCGAGTTGGTGTCCACGGCCCGCTCCGGCAAGACGTCGCCCGCGGCGATGCAGGGCGGCACGGTGACGATCACGAACGTCGGCGTCTTCGGCGTCGACACCGGCACGCCGATCCTGAATCCCGGAGAGTCCGCGATCCTCGCGGTCGGCGCGATCAAGCTGCAGCCGTGGGTCCACAAGGGCAAGGTCAAGCCGCGCCAGGTGACCACCCTCGCCCTCTCCTTCGACCACCGCCTGGTGGACGGGGAGTTGGGCTCCAAGGTGCTGGCCGATGTGGCCGCGGTCCTTGAGCAGCCGAAGCGGTTGTTCACCTGGGCGTAAGCCAGTAAGCCAGTAGGTCCGTCGGCCCGTACATACGAGAAGGGGTCCGCCACAGTCTGTGGCGGACCCCTTCTCGTACGAGGACTTGCTTTCGTACGAGGTCTCAGGCGACCTTGAACCCGTAGTCCATCAGCTTCTTCGCGTCCGCCGTGCGCGCGTTGACCGACGACGACGTGAGGACCGTGCCGATCACCGTCTTGCCGTTCCGCGTCGCCGCGAAGACCAGGCAGTACTTGGCCTCGGGGCCCGAGCCCGTCTTCACGCCGATCGCGCCGCGGTAGCTGCCGAGCAGGTTGTTGGTGTTGGACCACGACATGTAGCGGTAGCCGCCGGTCTTCGTGGTGACCTTCTGCTTCGTCTTCTTCGTCTTCACGATCGAGCGGAACGTGGAGCTCTTCATCGCGGACGAGGCGATCTTCGTCAGGTCGCGCGGCGTCGAGTAGTTGGAGCCGTTGCCGATGCCGTCGAACGAGTCGAAGTGGGTGTTGCGCAGGCCGAGGTCGCGGGCGGTCTTGTTCATCTTGCCGATGAAGGACTTCACTCGCTTCGCCCGGGTGGAGCCGGAGCCGAACTTGTCGGCCAGCGCGTAGGCCGCGTCACAGCCGGACGGCAGCATCAGCCCGTACAGGAGCTGGCGGACGGTGACCTTGTCGCCGACGATCAGGTGGGCCTGCGAGGCGTTGTTGCGGACCACGTAGTCGCTGTACGCCTTCTGGACCTTCACCTTGGCGTTCAGGTTCAGGTTGCGCTGGGACAGCACCACCTTCGCCGTCATGATCTTGGTGGTGGAGCCCGTGGAACGGCGGGTGTCCGCGGCCTTGGTGTACAGGGTCTTGCCGTTGCCGTTGTTCATCACGAAGCCGCCCTTGGCGACGATCGACGGCTTCGGCGGTGCCGCGGCCTGTGCGGCCGGGGCGATGAACGCGCCCCCTGCCACGACGGCGCCCGCGGTGAGGATGACGGTGGTGGCCTGCCGTGCGCGACGGCCTCTGCCCGTGATGCCGATGTTCAACTGTTCCGCCCCGAGATGTCTCAATAGTGCAATTGGCCATGAGAGGCGGTCACATGAGAGCACCGCCCTTCCTTACGAGACGTATGAGACACCGCAAAGGATGTACGGTTCCGGGCTTTCCGGGTCTTTGCCCCTACGGGCAGCTCGGTGTGGACGGCTCGTTGCCCGTTCCGCATTCTGGACCGCTCTCCCTCATGCGTACGTGTTGTATCTATGCTGTGCGCATGCCAGCCGCCCTGAAATCGCCCCCCGCCGCCGAGCGCGTGTACGCGCACGTCAAACAGGCCGTACTGGAGCGCCGCTACGAGGGCGGCACGCTGCTCACGGAGGGCGAGCTCGCCGAGGCCGTCGGGGTCTCCCGGACCCCGGTGCGCGAGGCGCTGCTCAAGTTGGAGGTCGAAGGGCTGCTCAGGCTCTACCCGAAGAAGGGCGCCCTCGTGCTCCCGGTCTCCGCGCAGGAGATCGCGGACGTCGTCGAGACGCGGCTTCTCGTCGAAACCCATTCGGTGCGCAAGGCCGCGCCCGCGCCCCCGCAGCTCATCGCGCGCCTGGAGGAACTGCTCGAACAGCAGCGGGAACAGGCCGCCGCCGGGGACTTCGCGGGCGCCGCCACCACCGACCGCTGCTTCCACGCCGAGATCGTCCGCAGCGGGGGCAACGAGATCCTCTCCCGCCTCTACGACCAGCTGCGCGACCGGCAGCTGCGGATGGGCGTCGCCGTGATGCACTCGCACCCGGACCGGATCGCCAAGACCCTCACCGAGCACGGCGAGATCCTGCGGGCGCTGCGCGTCGGCGACGCCGCCGAGGCGGTCGACGTGGTGACCCGGCACGTCGGCTGGTTCCAGAACCTGGCCCAGGGAGCGGTCCGTTGAGCAGTCCCGACGCCCGGGAGGCCCGACTGCCCGGCGATCCCCCCGGCGGCTCGCGCGCCGTCCTCGTCTGGTCCGTCGGCGTCGCCGTCTACTTCGTCGCCGTCATCTTCCGCACCTCGCTCGGCGTCGCCGGGCTCGACGCCGCCGACCGCTTCCACGTCAACGCCTCGGCCCTGTCGACCTTCTCGATCCTCCAGCTGCTCGTGTACGCGGGCATGCAGATACCCGTCGGCCTCATGGTCGACCGGCTCGGCACCAAGAAGGTGCTGACCATGGGCGTCGTGCTGTTCACGGCGGGCCAGCTCGGCTTCGCCTTCTCGCCCTCGTACGGCATGGCCCTCGCCTCGCGCGCGCTGCTCGGCTGCGGTGACGCGCTCACGTTCATCAGCGTCCTGCGCCTGGGCACCCGCTGGTTCCCGGCCCGCCGCGGGCCGCTCGTCGCCCAGCTCGCCGGGCTCGTCGGCATGGCGGGCAACCTGGTCTCGACCCTGGTGCTCGCGCGCCTGCTGCACTCGGTGGGCTGGACCGCCGCGTTCGCGGGCTCCTCGCTCGCCGGGGTCCTGGTCCTCGTCCTCCTGCTGCTGTTCCTGAAGGACCACCCGGAAGGCCACGAGCCGGAGCCGTTGGCGCACACCGGGGCCGCCTTCGTGCGCCGTCAGATAGCCGCGTCCTGGCGGGAGCCCGGCACCCGGCTCGGCCTGTGGGTGCACTTCACGACGCAGTTCCCGGCGATGGTGTTCCTGCTGCTGTGGGGGCTGCCGTTCCTCGTCGAGGCGCAGGGGCTCTCGCGCGGGACCGCCGGCGGGCTGCTGACCCTCGTCGTCGTCTCGAACATGGTGATCGGCCTGGTCTTCGGGCAGATCGTGGCCCGCCACCACACGGCGCGCGCCCCCATCGCGCTCGGCACGGTCGGCGTGACCGCCACGATGTGGGCGGCCACGCTCGCGTACCCCGCGGAGCACGCGCCGATGTGGCTCCTGGTCACGCTCTGCGTGGTCCTCGGCGCCTGCGGACCCGCGTCCATGATCGGCTTCGACTTCGCCCGCCCCGCGAATCCGCCGGAGCGGCAGGGGACGGCCTCCGGCATCGTGAACATGGGCGGCTTCATCGCCTCCATGACCACGCTGCTCGCGATCGGCGTCCTCCTCGACGCCACCGGCGACAACTACCAGATCGCCTTCTGCTCGGTCTTCGTCCTGGAGGCGCTGGGGATCTCACAGATCCTGCGGCTCCGCAGGCGGGCGGTGGCGCGGGAGCGGGAACGGCTGGTGGCCAGCCGGGTGGAGATGGTGCACGTGCCCGTGTGAGTTCGGGGGCTCTGCCCCCCCCGGACCCGCTCCTCCACCGCCGGAGGGGCTCTGTCCCTACGGTGTCACCGCGAACTCCCGCAGGATCGCCTCGCCCAGCTCCTGGTCCCCGTCGACCTTCACCTTGTCCGCCACCGACGCGTACGTCACCCGGCCGCAGGCCAGCCTGAAGTACGTCTCCCAGTCGAGGCTGAACGTGACGAGGGGGCCGAGCGACGGGGCGTTGTCCACCGTGCCCTGGCCCTCGGCGTCCACGCGGACCGTGCGCAGGAACTCGACGGGGCCGCTCACGTCGAAGACGACCGCCGAGTTCGCCGGGGCGCCGGCCTTCTTGGCGACGACCTTCGGCAGCCCGTGCAGGAGCAGGTCCCGGGCGACGTACGCGCCGGGGGAGTCGAGGTTGCCGGGCTTGTTCAGGGTGGTGCGGAGGTCCTGCTCATGGACCCAGACGTCGAACGCCCGCATGCGCGTGGCCAGTTCGAGGGTGACCTCGCTGCCGAGGGGGCCGCGGATCTTGGTGCCCGGCTCCCGCGACTCGTTCCGCAGCTGGCGGGAGCGGCGGATGATCGTGTACTCCAGCTCGGAGGTCATCTCCGGCGCCGTGTGGTGGCGGCGGACGTCGACCTGCATCTCCATGTACCGCTGGCCCTCGGTCTGTACGTGGTACAGGTCGCGCGGCAGGGTGTGGATGGGCCGCGGGTCGCCCAGCATCTCGCAGTCCAGCCCTATGACATGGGAGACGATGTCGCGCACCGACCAGCCGGGGCAGGGCGTCGCCCAGCTCCACTCCCCCTCGGCGAGCGGGGTGACCAACTCGGATATCGCTTCCACGGAGTGGGTCCAGGCATCGGCGTAGGTTTGCAGGCTGGGATGGAGACTCACGGGACCCCTCGGCGGTCGTACGCGGGCGGTGGGTGTCTGGAACGATAAGTTACGCCGCCCAAAGGCACCCCGGCAGAGCTTTCGTGTGACGATCGTAGGCTGTTCCCGAAGGTAGCCCAGGGCTCGAATGCCAGGACGGTGGTACTGTGCGCGCTTCGCTGATCCAGATCGCTGCAGACGAGGACGAATCGGTCAACTCCCGCCGGGGGCGCGTGGCTTCCCGCGTGCGCGAGGTGGCGGCTCGGGAGGGACTCGAGGGCGACGGGCTGATCGTGCTGCCCGAGTTGTGGACGACGGGCGCCTTCGCCTACCGGTCCTTCGCCGCCGACGCCGAGCCGCTCGAGGGCCCCACGTACGAGGCGATGGCGAAGGCCGCGAGCGAGGCCGGGGTCTGGCTGCACGCGGGCTCGATCACCGAGCGGGCCGCGCCGGACAGCGGCGCCGCCGACGGCGAAGGTCCCCTCTACAACACCTCGCTCGTCTTCTCCCCCGACGGTGAACTCGCCGCCGCCTACCGCAAGATCCACCGCTTCGGCTTCGACAAGGGCGAGGCTGTCCTGATGGCCGCGGGCACCGAACTGGCCACCGTGCGGCTGCCGGAGACCACCCTCGGCCTCGCCACCTGCTACGACCTCCGCTTCCCCGAGCTCTTCCGGGGCCTGGTCGACGCGGGCGCCGAGACCCTGGTGATCCCCGCGGGCTGGCCCGAGCGGCGCCGCGCGCACTGGACGCTGCTGGCCCAGGCGCGCGCCGTGGAGAACCAGGCGTACGTCCTGGCCTGCGGCGCCGTCGGCACGAACGGCGGGGTGGAGCAGGCCGGGCACAGCATCGTCGTCGACCCCTGGGGCGAGGTGCTCGGCGAGGCGGGCGCGGGCGAGGAGGTGCTGACCGTGGACCTGGACCTGGGGAAGGTGGCCAGGACCAGGGAGCAGTTCCCGGCGCTCAAGGACCGGCTGCTCGGGGTGGCGGCACCCCGCCGCTGACGCGGCCCTGTGGTCAGGGGGCCCAGCCGAGGGCCGTAGAGCCTCTCACTCGCTTGGGCTTCGCCGATCGCGGCATCCCAGGCCCGGTGTTCTGATGATCGAAAAGCTGGTCACTGTGTGCAGTCATCTGCATACGGAACGTAATCCATCGGACACGTGGCAGGGCTCGGTGCGCCCAAGGAGGCACCCCACATGACGGACATTGGACATGGTCGCGCAAGCAGAGCCGGGAGGGTCAGATCCCGTCTGACCGGACCGCTCGGCCTTGCCACTGCGGTGGCGCTCGGACTCTCGCTGGCCGCTCCGCAGCAGGCCGTGGCGGATGAGATCGCCAGTGAGTCGTTCACCGGCACGACGATCGACACCAACAAGTGGTTCAGCGGCGCCACTGGCCCGGACGACCCGACCGGCTACGGCTGTCTCACGGCGGCCACCGGCGAGAAGGCTCCCCTCAAGGCGTGCCAGACGCCGGTGGGCGACAAGCCCGGCCAGGGCGCGCTGCGACTCACGACGAACAAGGAGAAGCAGACCGGGTTCGTCGCCACCAAGAACACCTTCCCGTCGCGCGCGGGCATGAAGTTCACCATCGACTTCGCCGCCTACGACCCGACCACGAAGGAAGCCGCCGACGGCATCTCCCTGATGCTCCTCGACGGCACGGCGCCGATGCCCAAGGAAGGCGGCATCTACGGCGGCGGTCTCGGCTACACCGGGATCAAGGGCGGCTACCTGGGCGTCGGCCTCGACGTCTTCGGCAACTTCACCCGCCAGGCGTACGGCTCGGGCGGCACCCCCAAGCGGATGCCCAACTCGATCACGGTGCGCGGGGCGACCTCGGTCGACAACCCCATGGTCGCCACCTACCAGTCGAACCGGAAGCTGGCCGTCGACAAGGCCAAGACGCGTACCGAGGCCCGCCGCACGGCCAAGATCGAGCTGTCGCCCGCGGGCAAGCTCGCCGTCTCCATCGACTTCCACGACGACCGCGGCTACCGGGACGTCATCGAGCCCATCGACCTCGACGACATCAAGGGCCAGCCGAAGGTGCCCGACACCTTCCGGCTCGGCTTCGCGGCCTCGACCGGCTCCAGCACCGAGATCCACGAGCTGTGGAACGGGAAGCTGGAGACCCTCGCGCCGAAGCTGTCGACGACGGTCGTGCCGACGGGCCCGGTGAACGCGGGCTCCGACGCCGAGTTCGAGATGACGACCTCCAACGACAAGCTGGCGGGCCCCACCACCGGCGAGGTCACCACCACCCAGACCTTCCCCGAGGGCGTCACGCCGGTCTCGGCGGAGGGCGACGGCTGGAAGTGCGACATCCAGGGCCAGACGGTCACCTGCAAGCGGCCCGACACCCTCAAGCCCGGTGAGAAGTACCCGCCGGTCAAGGTGAAGACGAAGGTCGCGGGCGACGCCAAGGGCGACAAGACCGTCACCTCCCAGGCCACGACGCCGGGCAGCGGTCCCGCCGTCCCCAACACCAGCAAGTTCACGGTCACCCCGGCCAAGGGCCCGGACCTGACCGTCACCACCAAGCCGGTCGGCGACGTGGTCGGCGGCCAGAACGCGGGCTACACGATCGACGTCGCGGACAAGCCCACGGCCGGTCCGACCAACGGCGAGGTCAAGGTCGTACGGACCTTCCCGAAGGGCATCACCCCGGTCTCGGCCGCCGGTGACGGCTGGAAGTGCGCCATCTTCGGCCAGACCGTGACCTGCTCGCGTCCCGGCACCGGGGCCGACGTGCTGAACCCCGGCAAGTCCTACCCGACCATCAACATCGGCACCCGGGTGGACGACGACGCCAAGGGCGACCTGACCGGCACCACCGAGACCACGACGCCGGGGCAGCAGAACCCCGAGGGCCCGGTGAAGGACACCACCACGGTCAAGCCGGCCCCGGTCAAGGACCCGAACCTGACGGTCGCGACGAAGCCGGTCGGTGACGTCGTCGCGGGCAAGCCCGCCAAGTTCCAGGTCGACGTGGACAACGCGAAGGACGCGGGCCCGACCCGTGGCCGGACCGTCGTCACCCGTACCTTCCCGGACGGGGTCACGCCGACCAAGGCGTCCGGCGACGGCTGGGAGTGCGTCATCGGCGGCCAGACGGTCAGCTGTCAGCGCCCCGACGTGCTGAAGCCCGGCGACAAGTTCCCGCCGATCTCCATCGAGACGGACGTCGACAAGGACGCCAAGGGCCAGCTGGAGGGCGCCACGGACTTCTCCACGAAGGGCGACCCGAACAGCGGCTCCAAGGTCTTCGACACGTTCGTCGTGAAGGAGAACGCCGACCAGGACATCAGCTGTGGTGGCTGGGTCGAGGGGCTGAACCGCGCGGGCAAGCCGTGTGAGTGAGCCTCGTCGGTAGCAGTGCATGAGCCGGCCCCCGAAGCCTTCGAGCTTCGGGGGCCGGCTCATGTGCCCGTGCGCGCCGGTGGGTTCAGCGCGCGTCCAGGATGTCCACCACATACGCGGCCGGGCGGTTCTTCGGCGCCGCGAGCCCGCCGTCGGTGTGGGTGAAGCCCGGCCGCAGCCCGGCCGGGACGGTGATCAGCACCCGGCTGCCGACGCGCCGCCCCTTCAGGCCCTCGTACCAGCCGGGGAGCAGCGCCTGGTCCTTGAGCACGAAGCCGTTGGGGCCGCTGCGCTTGTACGTCGAGTTGAACGAGCTCTTCTTGCCCCACTCGACGCCGGTGAACTGGGCGACGACCCGCCGGCCCGGCTTCAGCTCGGGGCCCGTGCCCGCGATCAGGGTGCGGGCGGTGAGCTTCCTCGGGGCCGGGCCCCAGTCGGAGAGCACCGGCTCCTGGCCGGGGCGGACCGAGACGGCCGGGTGCGCGGCGGCCGCGCCGGAGGCCGAGCTGCTGCCGCCGACCTGCTGCTTGGCGTCGTAGCCGCCGATCACGTCGAAGACGAGCACCATGTGGTCGCTGGGCTTGACCTGGGCGGGCGCCATGCCGTTGGGGCCGAAACCGTGGGTGGCGGGGGCGACGAGGAGGACGCGGCTGCCCGCCTTGCGGCCGAGCAGGGTCTGGTCCCAGGTGCGCGCGACGTGCTTGCCGTCGAGGACCGCGGTGGTGGGCTGTTCGAGCCGGTAGGTGTCCATCAGCGGCTTGCCGGACTCCCACAGGCGCATGTCGACGTCGGTGACGATGACCTGGCCCTTGCGGGTGACGGGCCCGTCGCCCTCCTTGAGGACGGTCATGCGGGCCTGCTTGGGGGCGGGCAGCTTCGGCATGACGACGGTGGGCCGCTTGCCGAACTCGCCGGAGACGACGGGGATGTTCTTGGGCCCGGGGTCCGCGCAGCCGGACACGAGGGCCGCGGTGGCGAGGAGCAGGGCGGCACGGGCGCGGCGGCGGGGGGTGCGGCGGTGCGGGGTGCGGGTCACCGCGGCCTCCTTCTGGCGGTTGGGTGGGGGATCTCCGGATCTCCACCTTTGCCGCCGGGGCGGGCGGGGCCTCGGACCGCACGCGAAAAGCCGGGTGCCGTACGCCCTTTCGGCGTACGGCACCCGGCTGTTCGCTGCCTGCTACTGGCTACTGGTTGCGCAGCGGCGGGGCGAACGGGGCGCGGGTGCGCACCTCGGGCACCCCGGCCCGCGTCGTCGCCCGCTCCGCGGCCTTCGGCGCCGGCTTGGCGAACTTGTCGGTGACCTTCGGGTCCCGGATGACGGCCGCGTGCCCGATCGTCACGTCCGCGACCTCGGTGCCGAGCACGGAGGCGTGGATCGCGTTGACGTAGCCGCTGGTGGCCTTCGGGTTGTAGGCGTACTTGCCGTTCTTGCCGAGCGTCGGCATGCCCTTCTCGTCGGTCGTCACCTGCTCGTTGGTGGTGGCGAGGACCAGCGGGGACTTGCTGTAGTCGTCCGGGACGCGCACGCCCAGGTTGACCGCCCAGATCGGCGGGATGTCGACCATCCGGACGCCACCGATGGAGATGTAGCCGCGGGCCGCGCCGCCGGTGAACTCCACGGCCTTGGCGGGCTTGGAGTAGGCGGAGACGGTGATGCCCTCGACGTGCACGCCGATCGGGGAGAGCTGGGTGTCGCCGGCCGGGTTGGCGATGTACGGGATGCCGACGTCGACGGCGCCGCCGCCCGCGTCCGCGTACACCTCACCGCGGGCCGGGACGTCCGCGCCGCCCGAGGTGGTGGCGGGGTGGGAGTGGCCCATGGCCCGCGAGTACAGGGCCGAGACCTGCCCGATGCCCACGCCGCCCGGTGCCAGGTTGACGAGGTCCTTGCCGCCCGCGTGCTGCTTGGGGGCCTTCGGGGTCGTCGGGTAGTGCGACTCGAAGAGCGCGGCGTTCACGATCTTCCCGAGTCCCTTGACGCCGACGACCCAGGCGTCCGCCTGGACGCAGTCGTCGGTGTCGACGACGGTGCCCCAGTCGTCGACGCCGATCGGAGCGGCGGCTTCCGCGTTCGCGGGGAGTGCGGCCGCCGCCACCGCGGTCAGGGCGATCCCCGCTGTCAGCAGGGCACGCGGCCCCTGAGTGCGCCATGAGGCCATGGCCGACCCTCTCTTTCGATCCAAATTGGTGACCACTGTTAGTGAAAGCGTCGCTACACAGAGCGATGTGCGCATGTCGGAGCGGCCATCCGGGGGTGGGAGCCACTAACCTGCGCCCGCTTCGGTGCGCGGCGCGGTGCGTGGCCCGGTGTGGGGTGCCGCTCAGTCGTTCCTGATCACAGCCGCGTGGGCCACGGTCATGTCGGTGGGCTCGGGGGTCAGGAGCGTCATGTGGGCGGCGTTCACGTAGCCGCTCGTCGCGCTCGCGTCGCGCCGGTAGCCGCCGAGCGCCGCGGTGCTGGGGTGGCCCTGCGCGTCCGTGGTGATCTGCTCGTTGAGGGTCACCAGGGCCTGCGCGGGCAGCAGCGGGTTGGCGGGCACTCGCAGGCCGGTGTTGGCGGCCGGGGCCTCCTTGAAGGTGCGCAGCTTCGTCCCGTACGCGCTCACGCTGCCGCTCCGCGTCGTCGTGGCGAGGGCGAGCGGCTTGCCCCGCGCGGAGGACGCGGAGACGTCGGCGCCGGTCAGCTCCAGGGCGAGGACGGGCGGCGGCGCCGAGGGCATGCCCGGCTTGGTCAGATAGGGCAGGCCGAGGGTGACCCGCTCCAGGTGGGAGCTCGCGGTGACGGCGCCCTTGCGGTCGGCGGTGGCGGAGCGCACCCCGCGCAGCGAGCCGAACGTGTAGTGGCGGGTGGCGAGTCGGTACGTGCGCTCGGGCGCCGTGCTGACCAGGGCGGGGGTGCCGGGGGCCGCGGGGTGGTGGGCCTCGGCGACACGGATGTCGTCGCCCACGCCGCGGCCGAGGACCCTGAGGCTCCAGGCGTTGGCCTGTGCGGGGGCCGACAGGTCGAGGACGGTGCCCCAGTTGACCGGGGGCGGTGGGGAGGGGTCGGCGGCCGCGGCGGGGGCGACGGCCGCGCCGAGCGCCGTCACCGCGGTGAGCGCGGCGGCCGCGGCGAGCGCCGTGCGGGCCGCGCGGCGGGTGGGGGTGGGCATGGCGGGGGGCTCCTCGGCTGGGCGATGGGGGGTCAACTCTTGGGAGTGGTAGGTGAGTCGGGCTCTTCGGTGGTGGGCTTCTTGATGCCGAAGACGCCGTTCCAGATGTCGGTGGCGCCGTGGATCATGTCGCCGACGCCGGTGCCGATGGCCTGCCAGAAGTCGTCCACGATCGTGTGCGGCTTGTCGGGCTTGGCCGGCTCCGGCTTGCCCGGCTCGGACGTGGTGGGGGTGGTGCCGTCCTTGCTCACCGGCACCCCGGCGGGCGGCGGGAACGGCGGCGGCTCGGCGGGGGCGGCGGCGTGGGCGGCGGCTGTGCCGCCCAGGAGCAGCGTGGTGGCGAGCGCCAGCGGGGCGGCGGTACGCAGCGACGTACGGAAGGACGACGTACGGAAGAACACAGAGGTGGCCCCTCTCGGTCGGGAATCCGGTGCGGCCGGGGAAACCGGTCCGGCCGCCGCACGTCCGCAGGCGGGACGCGCGGCGGCCGGTGGACGGCGGAACGGGTCAGGACGTCTTCGGCACCATGGGCTTCTTGGGCTCCATGGCGTCCTTGGCCAGGTCCGCGAGGGTCGGCAGCTGCTTCGGGAGCTTCGAGACCAGCGAGTCGGTCTTGGCGGCGTCCCGGATGACCGCGGCGTGGGCGACCGTGATGTCCGCGACCTCCTGGCCCAGGACGCTCACGTGGATGCCGTTGACGTAGCCGCTGGTGGCCTTCGGGTCGTACTTGTAGTCGCCGTCCTTGCCGAGCGTCGGCACACCCTTGTTGTCGGTGGTGATCTGCTCGTTGGTCATGGCGAGCGCGATCGGGGCGCCGGTCTTGCCGCTCGGGATGTTCAGGCCGAGGTTGACCGCCCACAGCCGCGGGATGTCGATGAGGCGCTGGCCCGCGATGGAGAGGTAGCCGCTGGCCGCGCCGCCCTCGAACTGCACCGCCTTGCCGGGCACCGCCATGGCGTGCACGTCGATGGCGTTGATGTGCAGCCCGATGCCGGAGAGCTGGGTGCCCTCGGGCGTCGTGGGCTGGATGTAGGGCACGCCGACGTCGACCGAGGCGGCGCCCGCGCCGCCGTACGCGACGCCGGGGGCGACGACCTTGCCGCCCGAGCTGTTGGCCGGGGTCGAGTTGGTCATGGCCCGCGAGTAGAGCGCGGACGCCTTGCCGAGGCCGAAGCCGCCCGGCGCGAGGTTGATCAGCTCCTTGCCGCCCGCCTCATCCTTGGGGGCCTTCGGGGTGGTCGGCGAGGCGGACTCGAAGAGCCGCGCGTTGACGATCCGGCCGAGGCCCGTGACGCCGATCAGCCAGGAGTTGGCCTGGACGCCGTCCTTGGTCTCGACGACGGTGCCCCAGTCGTCGGGGCCCGGCCCGTCGCCGACCGGCGCGGCCTGCGCCGTGCCCGCCACCGTGACCGCCATTGCCGCTGCGAGCCCGGACGCGACGACCGCGCGCAGACCCGAGGTGCGCCATGCAGACATAGCCACCTGTTTCCCTTCGTTACGAGGAAGGCCGGGTGATCGCTGCGATCGTTCGGCCACTGTGCGTAAGCGGAACATCGCGTTATGTGACGCGCATGCGGTGGCTGGCCATCCGGGGAGCGGCCGTCCGGGTGTCCCGGGCCGGTCTCGGATTCATGGGGATTTTGTGACCCTGGGCAACCATCGGGGCCCCAGGGAGGTCAACTGGCGTGAACGTGCGGTGAATTGCGCCGTACGTTCTGGCCACCCCTCACCGGCACTGTCCCGGTGCACCTCCGATCGCAAGGGAACACGCCGCATGTCACGCGCACGTCGCCGGAGCCGCAGCAGCGCCCGGCTCGCCACGCCCCTGATAGCCGCAGCCCTCATCGGCGGCGGCCTCACCGCCTGGTCCTTCGGGTCCGACCAGGCCGACGCCGCCCCCGCGAACGCCAAGGGAGCCGCCGACAAGACGGACGACTTCAACGGCGACGGCTACGCCGACGTCGTCACCGGAGCCCCCGGCGCCACCATCTCCGGCAAGGCCAAGGCGGGCTATGTCGCGGTGGCGTACGGCTCGGCCGACGGCCTCGACCCCGCCCACAAGAAGCTCATCAGCCGCTCCACCGCCGGCGTGCCCGGCTCGGCCACCGCGAAGCAGGGGTTCGGGACCAGCTTCACCAAGGGCGACCTGGACAAGGACGGCTACAGCGACCTGGTCATCGGGTCCGGGGACGCCAAGGCCGGCTCGGTGATCCTGTGGGGCTCCGCCTCGGGCCTGACCGGGGGCACCAAGATCGACACCTTCGGGCTCAACCCGCAGGCCGGTGACTTCGACGGCGACGGCACCACGGACCTGGCCCTGTTCACCAAGGTCAGCGCCTTCGGGGACGACCCGGCCGACCAGCAGGCCCGGCTGTGGAAGGGCCCGATCAGCCGCACCGGCAAGCCGGCCACCACCCTCGACTTCATGGACAAGTCGCTGTGGTGGAGCTACGACACCGACCAGCGCCCCAACCCGAACTGCTCACCGCTGCCGAACCGCACCGACACCTGCATCGACGGCCCGGGCTCCGTGGAGGGCCCGGTCGTGCCGAAGGCCGTGGGCGACATCAACGGCGACGGCCGCGACGACATCGCCATGAACGACTACTCCGGTGACGGCGAGTGGGGCAACAGCGTCCTGTACGGCTCGCCCACCGGCTTCACGCGGGGCGACGCCCCCGGCTCCCGCGGCGCGCTCGCGGTGGGCGACATCAACGGCGACCACTACGACGACGTGGTCGTGGGCGACAGCGACTACGAGTCCAAGGTCCAGGTCGCGTTCGGCTCCAAGAAGGGCCTGCAGCTGGGCGAGGGCGACGTCCAGAAGTTCGACCAGGGCCTGCCCGGCTTCCCCGGCGCGGAGGAGAGCGGGGACCGGCTCGGCGCCTCGGTCGCCGTGGCCGACGTGACCGGCGACGGCTACGCGGACGTGGCCCTGGGCATCCCGGGCGAGGACGTCGGCAGTGTGACCGACGCGGGCTCGGTCGCGGTGCTCCACGGCTCCGACAAGGGCGTGACCGGGACCGGGGCGCAGGTGTTCCACCAGAACACCGCGAACGTGCCCGGTGTCGCCGAGAAGGGCGACGAGTTCGGCGCGGCGGTGGCGCTGGCCGACTCCGACGGCGACGGCCACCGCGACCTCGCGGCCTCGTCCGTGAAGGAGAACGCCGACGCCGGTGCCCTGTGGTCCCTGCCGGGGACCGCGTCCGGGGTGACCGCGACCAAGTCGGTGGCGTTCGGCCCCAAGGACGTCGGCGGCCCGTACGCATCGGCGCTCTTCGGCAGCGCCCTGCGCTGACCGGCCGACCAACTGACCAACTGACCGACTAGTCGTCCCCGTCCCCGCGCTCCTTCTCCGCCAGGCGGATCACACACACCGCCACGGCGAGCAGGAGCGCGGGGTCGGCGTCTTCCCGGACGATGTTCACGCCGTATGTGTCCCGGACGGTGAGCCAGCGCCGGGAGATGTCCGCGAGCATCTCGCCGTCGTACTCGATGGCGAACTCGCGGTCGAGGATCTTGCCGCTGACGTCGAGCTCGGTGCCGTCGACCAGCTCCACCCGGTAGTGGTTGCGCAGCAGCGACAGGCGCTTGCGCTTGACCTTCGCGAGGGCCTCGCCGTCCCGCTCGATCACCATCGTGTCGCGCAGGGCGAGCAGCTTCGCCTTGATCTCGACGAGGATGCGGCCCTGCATGTCCTTCAGCTCGAAGGTCTCACGCAGGCGCATCGCCTTGCCGTCGACGAAGAAGACCTTGCGGCCCCGGTCGTCCTCGATCCAGTAGTCGTCGCCGATGCCGAGCAGCCGGTCGCGTACGAGAAGCTTCATGCCGTCATGCCTACCACCGGGCCGGGCATGGCACAGCCGGCCCGCGCCCCGTGGGGGACAGCGACGCGAGCCGGCTGTGGTCTGTGGGGCGGCGCCCTACTGGGGGGCCTGCCGCCGGGCCCTACTGCACATCGAGCTTCCCGCCCGCCGTTGGCGTTCCGCTAACACCCGACTAACGTGACGTTCTTGCCTTTCAGGGCAGGGGTCGCGGCTGTGCGCGGGCATCCGGTATGCCGTTGCGGACCTGCTCCGCACGGCGCCGGTACTCCTCCTCGACCGCGGGACCTTCGAGAACGGCGGCGATGTCACCCAGGTGGGTGAGGGCCCGGGCGGTGCGGGTCGGCAGGTCCTCCTCCTCGGTGGCCGCGAGCGCGGCGAGCAGCGCGACGCGGGCCTCGTGATGAAGGCCGGCCCGGTGCAGGGCGATGCCGTACGACTCCCAGATCAGCGGCCGCCAGCCGGCGGTCTCATTGGCGGGAACGGCGGCGAGGGCGCGCTCCGCGTGCTCGGCGGCCTCCAGCAACTTGCCTTGGTTCAGGGCGAGTTGGGCCTGGACGTGGTGGTCGAGCATCGGCGCGGTGGCATGGCCCGCGTCCAGCACGGTGCGCCGCGCGTCGACGAGCGAGTCGAGGGCGGCCTCCGGGTCGTTCAGGCGGTTGCGGGCGATGCCGATGAGGACGAGGACCTGGGCGGCGAGCTCCGGCAGGAGCTCACGGTAGGTCCCCAGGGAGTGCTCGAAGTGCTCCTCGGCGAGGGCGAACTGCCCGATCTCCATGAGGAGCACGCCCGTCGTGGACCGCATCCGGGCGGTGCCCTCCCGGTTGCCGGTCCGCTCGGCGGCGGTGAGCCCCGCCTCCAGCGGCGCCTGCCAGCCCGGGTGTGGCCGCCACAGCACCAGCGGCCACAGCAGGGCCGCGAGCCGCCAGGTCCGCTCGTCGTCACCGAGCCCGGCGGCGGCGAAGACGGCGCCGACCACGCCGTCCTGTTCGACGGCGAACCAGCGGCGCGCCGCGTCCCGGTCCCTGAACTCCGGTACGGGCAGACCGGGTTCGCAGCCGTCGGGCAGCGGGATGCCCCGGTATCCGGTGGTGTCGATGGCGTTCACGGCGGCGTGTGCCGCGCGCAGCCAGTGGTCGACGAGGCGCCGGGTCGCCTCCGGCTCGTCCGGTCCTTCGAGCCCTCGCGCGTAGAGCCGTACGAGATCGTGCAGCGTGTAGCGCCCCGGCGCCTCCTCCTGGAGCAGGTGCGCGGCGGCGAGCCGGTCGAGGCCCGCGCGCGCGGCGGCCACCGGGACCGCGGCGAGCGCGGCGGCCGCGTACACCTCCGTCTCCCGCGTGAAGCCGCGCGCGAGCGCCGCGAGCAGCCGCGCGTCTCCCTCCGGCAGCCGCGCGACGGACCCGCTCAGCGCCTTCGCGACCCCCCGGTCCTCGGCGGACAGGACCGCCAATCGCTCCTGTTCGTCGGCGAGTTCGGCCGCCAGCCCGGCCACGGTCCAGTGCCGCCGTCCGCTGACCCGGGCCGCGGCGATGCGCAGCGCGAGCGGCAGCCCGTCGCAGAGCCGCACCACTTCGCGTACGACGGTGTCCTCCGCGGCCGTCTCCGCGTCGGCACCGAGCGCCCGGACGAGCAGCCGCGCGCCGTCCGCCTCGGTGAGCACGTCCAGGGGCACGGGCCGGGCCCAGTCGGAGGCGATGAGGCCGTCCAGGCGGGTGCGGCTGGTGACGAGGGTGGTGCAGTCGGGGCCGCCGGGCAGCAGCGGGCGCACCTGTGCGGAGTCCAGGGCGTTGTCGAGTACGACGAGCAGGCGCCGGTCCGCCACGAGGGAGCGGTACAGGGCCGCCGCGGCCTCGGTGGAGCCGGGGATCGCCTGGGCCCGCACCCCGAGGGCGAGCAGGAACTCCCGCAGCACGCGCGCGGGTTCGGTGGGTTCGGTGCCGCTGTGGCCGCGCAGGTTCGCGAAGAGCTGTCCGTCCGGGAAGGCGTCGGCGTGCCGGTGCGACCAGTGCAGGGCGAAGGAGGTCTTGCCGACGCCCGCGGGCCCGGTGACGAGCGCGATGGGGGTGTCGGCCTGCGCGTCCAGGGTCCGGCCGAGAGCGGCGAGCTCATCGGTGCGGCCGGTGAAACCCCGTGGGGGGCGCGGGAGTTGGTGAGGGACGGTGGGCCCGGCGGACTCCGGGGCCGCCGCGGCGGCGGGCTCGTCCGCGGCGGGCTCGGGAGGCGGGACCACGCTCCCGGCGCCGCCGCCGCTCCTGCCGCTGCTTCCGCTGCCGCCCCCGTTGAGTATCTCCTCGTACGCCTCCCGCAGCGCCGGACCCGGATCGACGCCCATCTCGTCGGCGAGCAGGCGCCGCGTGCGGTGGTAGTGGCCGAGCGCGTCGGACTGGAGGCCGGACCCGTACAGGGCCCGCATCAGGCACGCCACCAGCGGTTCGCGCAGCGGCTTGGCGACGACCTCGGCGCTGAGCAGCGCCACCGCCTGTGCATGCGCGCCGAGTTGACCGTACGTGCGGGCGAGCTGCTCGACCGTTGCGAGGCGGCTCTCCTCCAGGGCGGCCGCCGCGGCGAGCAGCGGGGGCGTCGCGACGGTCCCGGTGAGCGCCGGGCCCTGCCACAGGGCGAGCGCCTCGCGCAGCATCAGGGCCGCGTCCGCCGGGTCGCGCTGCCGCCCCGCGAGCGTCACCAGGTCCTCGAAGCGGCGGGCGTCGAGCAGCGTCTCCGGCAGCTGGAGCGCGTACGCCCGTCCCTGCGTGGCGAGTTCGACCCCGTACGCGTCCAGGCCCGCCTCGACGAGCAGCGCGCGCAGCCGGGAGACATGGCCCTGGATCACCGTACGGGCGTGCAGCGGGGGCTCGACGTCCCAGAGCGCCTCGGTCAGGAAGTCCACGGTGACCGGGGTGCCCGCCCGCAGCAGGAGCGCGGCGAGCAGGCTGCGGCGCTTGGCGGGGCCGAGGGGGAGCGGTCCGCTGCCGCCGGTGACGGAGACCGGCCCGAGCAGCTGGAATTCCACGTGCCGTCCCTCCCGAACCGGCCTCCCCGACTAGCCCTGAAGGAAGGCCGCCAGCGCGTTCGCCAGCATGTGGGGGTCGTCGGCGCCGCACAGTTCGCGGGCGCTGTGCATCGACAGGATGGCCACGCCGATGTCCACCGTCTTGATGCCGTGCCGGGCCGCGGTGATCGGTCCGATGGTGGTGCCGCACGGCATCGCGTTGTTGGAGACGAACGACTGGAACGGCACGCCCGCCCGCTCGCACGCCGCCGCGAACACCGCGCGGCCGCCGCCGTCCGTGGCGTAACGGTTGTTCACGTTGACCTTGAGGATGGGGCCGCCGCCCGCGCGCGGGTGGTGCGTCGGGTCGTGCCGCTCCGCGTAGTTGGGGTGCACGGCGTGCCCGGTGTCGGAGGAGAGGCAGACCGTCCCGGCGAAGGCGCGCGCCTTGTCCTCGTACGTGCCGCCGCGCGCGAAGACCGAGCGCTCCAGGACCGAGCCGAGCAGCGGGCCGTCGGCGCCGGTGTCGGACTGCGAGCCGTTCTCCTCGTGGTCGAAGGCGGCCAGGACCGGGATGTACGGGAGGTCCGCCGCGCCCGGTGCGGTGACGGTGGCGGCGAGGGCGGCGGTGCCCGCGTGCACGGAGATGAGGTTGTCCATGCGCGGCCCGGCGACGAGCTCGCGGTCCCGGCCCAGATAGGACGGCGCCTCGATCGAGTACGTCATCAGGTCCCAGCCCGTGACCTCGCCCTCGCCGATGCCGTTCTCCGCCTCCAGGAAGCGGATCAGATCGCCCTCGTGGACGTCGTCGCCGAGGCCCCAGATGGGCTGCATGTGGCGCTGCTTGTCGAGCTTGAGCCCGTCGGTGCTCACCGAGCGGTCCATGTGGATCGCCAGCTGCGGCACGCGCAGCAGCGGCCGGTCCACGTCGACGAGGCGCTGGCTGCCGTCGCGCAGCGAGAGCCGCCCGGCCAGGCCCAGGTCCCGGTCGAGCCAGGAGTTGAGCAGCGGCCCGCCGTAGATCTCGACGGCCACCTGCCGCCAGCCGTGCGCACCGCTGTCGGGCAGCGGCTTCACGCGGAGGTTGGGCGAGTCGGTGTGCGCGCCGACGATCCGGTACGGGGTGTGGGCGGCGGCGCCCTCGGGGACGTACCAGGCGATGATCGCGCCGCCCCGCAGCACGTACTTGCCGCCGGTCGTGCCGTCCCAGGCGTCGGTCTCCTCGACCTGCCGGAAACCGGCCTTCTCCAGGCGCTCGGCCGAGCTCGCCACGGCGTGGTACGGCGTGGGGCTGGCCGCCAGGAAGGACATCAGGTCGTCGGTGTGACCGCGATCGAAGCGGGGTGCTGTGCGCATGCTTGAACCATAACCACGGCGCCCTCTCACTGGGTGGCCGTGGTGATCCCTTTGCCCTTTGCCTGCGGGCCGGTGGGGGCTGGTCGCGCAGTTCCCCGCGCCCCTGAAGGGGCACGGGGAACTCTGTGCGCGAAGGACCTGCTAGAACGCCGCCTCGTCCAGCTCCATCACGTCCAGGTCGACGCGCTCGGAGAGCTGGCGGGCCGAGGTGACGCCCGGCAGGACGTTCGCGGCGAAGAACTTCGCGGCCGCGATCTTGCCCTGGTAGAAGGCGACGTCCTTGGCGGAGGCCGTCTCCAGCTTCTCGGCGGCGACGGCGGCACCGCGAAGCAGCAGGTAGCCGACGACGACGTCGCCCGAGGCCATCAGCAGGCGCGTGGTGTTCAGGCCCACCTTGTAGATGGACTTCACGTCCTGCTCGGTGGCCGCGAGGTCCGTCAGCATGGCGCCGACGATGGCCTCCAGGTCCACGGCGGCCTGGGCGAGCGCCTCACGGGCGGAGGCGAGCTCCGCGCCGCCGGTGCCGACCGCGAGGAACTTCTTGATCTCCTCGGCCAGGCCGTTGAGCGCGGCGCCCTGGTTGCGGACGATCTTCCGGAAGAAGAAGTCCTGGCCCTGGATGGCCGTGGTGCCCTCGTAGAGGGTGTCGATCTTGGCGTCCCGGATGTACTGCTCGATCGGGTACTCCTGCAGATAGCCGGAGCCGCCGAAGGTCTGCAGCGACTGGGCCAGCTGCTCGTACGCCTTCTCCGAGCCGTAGCCCTTCACGATCGGCAGGAGCAGGTCGTTCAGGGCGTGCAGCGCGGACGCGTCCTCGCCGGCCGCCTCCTTGACCTGGATGTCGTCCTGGACGGCCGCGGTGTGCAGGACCAGGGCGCGCATGCCCTCCGCGTACGCCTTCTGCGTCATCAGCGAGCGGCGCACGTCCGGGTGGTGGGTGATCGTCACCTTGGGCGCGGTCTTGTCCATGAACTGGGCGAGGTCGGGGCCCTGGACGCGCTCCTTGGCGTACTCCAGAGCGTTCAGGTAGCCCGTCGACAGGGTCGAGATCGCCTTCGTGCCGACCATCATGCGGGCGAACTCGATGATGCGGAACATCTGGCGGATGCCCTCGTGCTTGTCGCCGATCAGCCAGCCCTTGGCGGGGTGCTGGTCGCCGAAGGTCATCTCGCACGTGTTGGACGCCTTGAGGCCCATCTTGTGCTCGACGTTCGTCGCGTAGACGCCGTTGCGCTCGCCCAGCTCGCCGGTCTCCCAGTCGAACTCGTACTTCGGGACGAGGAAGAGCGAGAGGCCCTTGGTGCCGGGGCCGTGGCCCTCGGGGCGGGCGAGGACGTAGTGGAGGATGTTCTCCGACATGTCGTGCTCGCCGGACGTGATGAAGCGCTTCACGCCCTCGATGTGCCAGGAGCCGTCCTCCTGCTGCACGGCCTTGGTGCGGCCCGCGCCCACGTCCGAACCGGCGTCCGGCTCGGTCAGGACCATCGTCGAGCCCCACTGCTTCTCGCAGGCGATCTCGGCGATCTTCTTCTGTGCCTCGTTGCCCTCCTCGAAGAGGATGCCCGCGAAGGCGGGGCCCGAGGAGTACATCCAGACCGCCGGGTTGGCGCCCAGGATCAGCTCGGCGAAGGCCCAGATGAGGGAGCGCGGCGAGGTGGTGCCGCCGATCTCCTCGGGCAGGCCGAGGCGCCAGTACTCGGAGTCCATGAACGCCTGGTAGCTCTTCTTGAAGCTCTCCGGGACCGGCGCGGTGTTGGTCTCCGGGTCGAAGACCGGCGGGTTGCGGTCGGCGTCGGCGAAGGACTCCGCCAGCTCGTTCTCCGAGAGGCGCAGGATCTCGCTCAGGATGCTCTTGGCGGTCTCGACGTCCATCTCCGCGAACGGGCCGCTGCCGTACAGCTTGTCGCGCCCGAGCACCTCGAAGAGGTTGAACTCGATGTCGCGGAGATTCGACTTGTAGTGCCCCATGGCGACGGCTCCGTAAGCAGAAAAGGATCAGCAGGATCGGTACCGGCAGGTCCTCCCGCCAGTACCAGCAAGTAGCTACTGATGATGCTACCCGCCGGTAATAAGGCGCAACCCCTGATGCCCGAAGTGTGAGCGCTGTCGCTCTTGGCCGCATCGTGCGGCCAACTGTTTCCGTCGCCCGCGACCCGGCTCGGCCGCCGCCCGCGCGGGGCCGCTCACGTCACGCGCCGTGCGCGGCCAGGAACTCCGTGATGAGCCGGGCCCACGCGGCCGGGGCCTCGGCGAAGGGCAGATGGCCGGTGGCGATCTCGGACAGTTGAGCGCCGGGGATCCCGGCGGCCGCCTCGCGGTGCAGGGACGGCGGCACGAGGCGGTCCTCGGTCGTCGAGACGACCAGCGTCGGGGCGGTGATCCGGGCCAGGTCCGCGCGGACGTCGATGTGCTCCACCAGGGAGGTGTGCTCGGGGGTGCCGGCGGGGGCCGTCGCGGCCGTCCCCTTCAGGGTCGCCGCGAGCTCCTCGGGGCCGAGCGAGGCGAGGGCGGCCGGGCTCAGGGCCAGCGGGACCAGGGCGAGGGCGAGGCGGTCCCGGTCGGTCTCGAAGAGCTCGCGCCAGAGGGTCGCGGCCAGGCGGAGGTGGTTGTCGGCGTGGGTGAACGGGGCGGTCAGGACGAGGGCCGTCACGCGCTCGGGGTGCCGGGCCGCGAGCCGGACCGCCACCGCGGTGCCCAGCGAGTACCCCGACACCGCGAACCGGTCCAGGCCCTCGGCGTCCGCCGCGGCCGTCAACTCGTCCACCAGCGCGTCCAGTTCGAGCGGCGCGGTGGCGCGCGGGGTCGCACCCGTGCCCGGGTAGTCGACGCCGACCGCCATGTGGTGCGTGGTCAACTCTCCCAGGATCGGGCCGTAGTTGGCCTCGACCGAGCCGCCCGCGCCGTGGGCGAGGAGGAGGCCGGGGCCGGTGCCCTCGACGGTGCGGGCGTAGGAGGGGGCGGCCGAGGCGGCGTACGACATGGGGAACTCCCGGGTGCTGAATGTGTAGTGCTCGATACAGAAAGACCGTAACCAGTCGCCCGGCCATTGTCTAGCGATCACTACAGAAAAGATCCGGCCCCGGCGCCCCGGCGGATCTCGGTACCCTTGCGCCCATGTACGGCTACGACCAACACGCGGGCGCCGGGCAGAGTTACGCGCCGCCGCAGCCTCCGCCGCAGGGCCAGATGCCCGGCGGCTACGGCCAGCAGCAGCCCCACCAGCAGCAGGCCCCGCTCTACCCCGAGCCGTCGCCCCCCTCGCTCGCGGACGCGGTGCGCGCGTTCACCACGGGGTCGATGTCCGCCGAGGACTTCCAGCAGGCGTTCGCGACGTCGAAGGTCTACTGCCCGCGCGGCGACAACCCCGGTTTCCTGGCGCTGCACAACACCCAGCAGCCCGTGATCCCGATGTTCACCTCCCTCAAGGAGCTGCGCCGGTACGCGGGCAAGGACTCCAAGTACTTCGTGATCACCGGCGCCGAGGTCATCGACCTGCTCCCCACCGGGTACGGCTTCGTGCTCGACATGGAGGGCGAGCACCGGATGGTCTTCGACGCGAAGGCGGTCGAGCAGATGGTCGACTTCGCGATGCGCAGGATGTACGGCTGAGCCACCTGTGCGGCCCCGCGGGGCCGGACCCGTACGGCGCACCCCGCTCGCGAACGGTTGCTCTCCGTGACTGAATCGCGGGTATGTGGAGCAAATCGTCACTCTGGGTACGCGCTGCGCGAGGTCTCACGCTGCTCGCCCTGGCCGCCGCAGGCCTCGCCCTGCCCGCGGCCACCGCGTCGGCCGACACGTTCATCGACGAGACCTTCGCCGGGTCCGAGGTCGACACCGGCCAGTGGTACAGCCGGGCCAGCGGCGCCCAGGACCCCGACGGGTGGGCCTGTCTGACCGGTGACCGCGGCGCCCAGGGTCCCCTCAAGGGCTGCCCCAAGGGGGCGTCGAGGGACCAGGCGGGGCGCGGGGCGCTCCGGCTCACCAGCAACGACTTCCGGCAGAGCGGCTTCGCGCTGATCGACGAGGCGCTGCCCTCGAACGCGGGCATCTCGGCCACGTTCGACCAGTACCAGTACGGGGCGACGACGCCGCGCGGTGCCGACGGGATCAGCTTCTTCTTCCTCGACGGCAAGGCCGCGCCCCGGGACGCGGGCCACTTCGGGGGCGCGCTCGGCTACTCCGGGATCGAGGGCGGCTATGTGGGCGTGGGCCTCGACCAGTACGGCAACTTCACCAACCCGCCGCAGGCCAGGGGCAGGGGCGGCCCCGGCCGGGTGCCGAACACCATCGGCGTGCGCGGCGCCCTCGCCACACAGAACGCGTACATCCAGCACCACCAGTTGCAGCGTCCGCTGGCCGTGCCCGGTGAGAAGGACCGGGCGAAGGCCCGCAGGACCGTGAAGGTCGAGCTCTCCACCGCGCTCCAGCTGGCCGTCTCCATCGACTTCCACGACGGACACGGGATGAAGCGGGTGCTCGGGCCGCTCGACCTCGGCAGGCTCAGGGGCCAGCCCGCCGTCCCGGAGACGCTGAAGCTGGGCTTCGCCGCCTCGACCGGGGCGTCCACGGGCTTCCACGAGATCACCAACGTGAAGGTGACGACGCTGGACCCGGACCTGTACGTGACGGAGTCCGTGCAGGGCGAGTTCCGGGTCGGGGGCACCGGACAGCTCGCCCTGGACGTCGGCAACCGCAGGCTCGCGGCGCCCAGCAAGGGCGTGACGACGCTGACCAAGACGCTGCCGCCGGGCCTGACCCCGAAGGTGGTCTCGGCGCCCGGCTGGGAGTGCGCGGTGAAGCAGCAGAAGGTCACCTGCACCCGGCCCGATGTGATCCAGCCGGGCACGGCCGCGCCGCCCGTCGTCCTCGACGTGACGGCCGGACCCTCGGCGACCGGCGAGGCGCCCAGCGACGCGGTGGTGCGCGGCGAGACGGA
Organism: Streptomyces sp. NPDC059009; assembly: GCF_042740175.1. Classification (NCBI taxonomy): domain Bacteria; kingdom Bacillati; phylum Actinomycetota; class Actinomycetes; order Kitasatosporales; family Streptomycetaceae; genus Streptomyces; species Streptomyces sp. NPDC059009. The sequence goes on from NZ_JBHYJB010000002.1 coordinate 356,342, forward strand.
TGCCGACCTCAACCCCCGTGACAACCGCGTGCAGTTGCCCATCGAGGTGGTCAACGAGGTGGGCCTCGGCATCTCCGAGACCGCCGACCCCGACCCGTATGTGCCGGGTGAGGACCTCTCGTACACCGTGGTCGTGACCAACGACGGTCCCGGTGCGGCGAAGGGGGCGCGGGTGACATCGGGGCTCCCCGAGCCGCTGCGGCACTTCACGTGGAAGTGCACGGGCGCGGACGGCGGCGCCTGTCAGGACGGGACCGGCACGGGGCCGGTCGACCAGCGGGTCACGCTGCCTGCGGGCGGCCGGGTGACCTATGTCCTGACCGGCCGGGTGCCGTCCTCGGTGGCCGGACCGCTCACCGCGAGCTCGGCCGTGAAGCCGCCGGACAACTCCTCGGACCCGGACTGCGACCCGGTCTGCCGGGACAAGGCGGAGGTCCAGCCGCGGCCGCACACCGCGCTCTCGGTCCAGCAGTCGCACACGCCCGACGAGTACAAGGCGGGCGACCGGCTGACCCTCAAGGTGGGCGTCCACAACGCCGGTCCCTCGGACGCGATCGGGGTAAGCGTGCGGGACACCCTGCCGGAGTGGCTGAAGGGCTTCAGCTGGCTCTGCTCGGCGAAGTCGCCCAGTTCGTGCGGGGACGGCCGGGGCGTCGGGGACCTCGACACCACGGCGGACATCGTGGCGGGCGGGGACGTCACGTACACGTTCGTGGGCGTCGTGCCGCCGCGCGTGGCCGGGAACGAGGCGACCGTGCAGCCTCCGGACAACTCCGTGGAGCTGACCTGCCGGGGCAGCTGCTCGGCGGCGGACCAGGTGAGCGTGGGCGGGAGCCGCCCGCAGCGGTAGCGATCAGTTCCGGCCAGCGCCGACGCCCGGAGGGAATCCCCTCCGGGCGTCGTGCGTTCCTCTGAGTGGCAGAAAGTTCTACGTTCAACTAAACTGAGCGTACGAGAAGGAGGCACCCCCATGCCCGCTGTAACCGTCGAGAACCCGCTGACCCTGCCCAAGGTCGTCGCGCCGGCCGATGCCACGGCCCGCCCCGTGCTCGCCGTGACGACCGCGCCCAGCGGCTTCGAGGGCGAGGGCTTCCCGGTGCGCCGCGCGTTCGCCGGGATCAACTACAAGTACCTGGACCCGTTCATCATGATGGACCAGATGGGCGAGGTGGAGTACGAGGCCGGGGAGCCCAAGGGCACGCCCTGGCACCCGCACCGCGGCTTCGAGACCGTCACGTACCTCATCGACGGCACCTTCGTGCACCAGGACTCCAACGGGGGCGGCGGCACCATCCGGAACGGCGACACCCAGTGGATGACGGCCGGTTCCGGCCTGCTCCACATCGAGGCGCCGCCGGAGTCCCTCGTCCAGTCCGGCGGCCTCTTCCACGGCCTCCAGCTGTGGGTGAACCTGCCCGCCAAGGACAAGATGATGAACCCCCGCTACCAGGACATCCGCGGCGGCCAGGTCCAGCTCCTGTCCTCGGCGGACGGCGGCGCCCTGCTCCGCGTCATCGCGGGCGAGCTCGACGGGCACGAGGGCCCCGGCATCACGCACACGCCGATCACGATGATCCACGCGACCGTGCGGCCCGGCGCCGAGGTCACGCTGCCCTGGCGCGAGGACTTCAACGGACTCGCGTACGTCCTCGCCGGGCGCGGCTCCGTGGGCGCCGAGCGCCGACCGGTGCACGTCGGCCGGACCGCGGTCTTCGGCGCGGGCTCGTCCCTGACCGTCCGTGCCGACGAGAAGCAGGACGCGAACGCCCCCGACCTGGAGGTCGTCCTGCTCGGCGGGCAGCCGATCCGTGAGCCCATGGCGCACTACGGCCCGTTCGTGATGAACACCCGCGACGAGCTCCAGCAGGCGTTCGAGGACTACCAGAAGGGCCTCCTCGGCACGGTGCCTGCCGTCCATGGGATGTAACCCCCAGGGACGCGGACGCGCATAACGTGCACGGGATCTGACGGCGTGTTCGGGTAGGAGGGTGCACTCCCTTCTGCCCGAACCGGCCCGCCGCACCGCGGCCTGGTGCGTCGTCGCCCTCCTCGTCACCGGCGTCGCCGCCGTGGGGATCTGGCTCTGCGTCACCTTCAAGACGGCCGTCACCCCCGTCCTGCTCGCGCTCCTCGGCAGCGCCCTGCTCGGCCCCCTGCACCGGCGCCTGCTGAAGATGAAGGTGCAGCGCTCGCTGGCCGCCGGACTCACCTGCGCCGCCGTCGTCGCGGTCGTCGGCGGCGCCGTCTACATCGTCGTGCGGGCGCTCATCGAGTCCGGGGACCAGATCGTCGCCTCGGTGAAGAAGGCCGCCGAGAGCGTCACCAAGTACTTCGGCGCCGCCGGGACCTCCCTCGACGACATGGCCTCCAACGCCAAGGACCTGCTCGGCAAGTTCGGCGGGACCGCCGCGTCCGGGGTGATCAGCGGGCTCAGCACCGTCGGCGAGATGATCGCCATGGCGGTGCTCGCGCTGCTGCTCGTCTTCTTCTTCCTGCGCGACTCCGAGCGGGCCATGGGCAGCCTGCGCTCGCTCGCCCCCGGCGACAGCGCCGACTCCGTCGAGGCCGTCGCCCGCCGCGCCTTCGAGGCCATCGAGGGCTTCATGCGGGGCACCACGATCATCGCGTTCATCGACGCCACCTGCATCACCATCGGGCTGCTGATCCTCGGCGTCCCCGGCGCCGTGGGCCTCGGCGCCCTCGTCTTCGTCGGCGCCTACATCCCGTATCTGGGGGCCTTCCTGTCCGGCGCCGTCGCCATCCTCGTCGCGCTCGCCGACCGGGGGTTCGTGATCGCGCTGTGGGCGCTCGGCGTCGTGCTCGCGGTGCAGGTCCTGGAGGGGCACATCCTGCAGCCGATGATCCAGTCCCGCACCGTCCAGATGCACCCGGCCGTCGTCATGCTGGCCATCACCGCGGGGGCGTCCGTCGCCGGGATCCTCGGGATGCTGCTCGCGGTGCCGCTGACGGCGGCCGCGTCCGGGGTGGTGTCGGAGCTGCGGGGACGCTACGAGGGATCCCCGTCGGGCGCGGCCTCCGCGGCCTCCTCCGAAGACGCCGCCGGACGCTCGTAGAGCTCGAACCAGATGCTCTTGCCGTCGCCCCTCGGGTCCACGCCCCATGCGTCGGCGAGCAGCTCCATGAGCACCAACCCCCGCCCCGACGAGGCGAGTTCGCCCGGGTGCCGCTTGTGCGGCAGGTCGTCGCTGCCGTCCGCGACCTCGGCCCGCACCCGGCGCGCCCCCGGCCGCCCCGCCACCTCCGCGACCAGGAGGGCGTCCCCGTCGGTGTGCACGAGGACGTTGGTGACCATCTCCGACACCATCAGGACCGCCGAGTCGACCTGATCGGGGTCGGCCCAGTCGTGCAGCAGGTCCCGCAGGTGGCGGCGGGCGCCCGCGATCCGCTCCGGCTCGGCCTGCGCCACCGTCATCACGGTGCGGCGGGCGTCGGTGCGCTCCTGCGGGCGCGGGGAGCGGGCGAGCAGCAGGACCGCTATGTCGTCCTCGCGGCGGTCGATGAGGGGGCCCGTGGTGTGGTGTGAGGAGGGCCCGTGCACGGCCTGGACCAGGGCGTCGGCGAGCAGCTCCAGGGAGGCGTCCTCGTTCCCGCCGTCCCCTGGGACGTGCTCCTCCAGGATCGTCCGGATCCGGGACCAGCCGCTGTCCAGGTCGTGGCCGCCCGTCTCGATCAGGCCGTCCGTGCAGATCAGCATGGTCTGGCCGGGTTCGAGGACGAGGCGCGTGGTGGGGTAGTCGGCGTCCGGGTCGATGCCCAGCGGCAGACCGCCCGCGGTGGGGCGGACCAGGACGGTGCCGTCGGCCATGCGTATCGCGGGGTCGGGGTGGCCCGCGCGGGCGATCTCCAGGACCCCCGTCGCCGGGTCCGCCTCCACGTACAGGCAGGTCGCGAAGCGCGCGTCGCCCGGGTCCACGCCGGGCTCCCCGCCCGTGCCGGCGGCGAAGCTCTCGGTGATCCCGGACAGGAAGCGGGTGGCGCGGCTGAGTACCGCGTCCGGGCGGTGCCCCTCGGAGGCGTACGCGCGCAGGGCGATCCGCAGCTGCCCCATCAGGCCCGCCGCCCGCACGTCGTGCCCCTGCACGTCGCCGATGGCGAAGGCGATGCGGCCGCTGGGCAGCGGGATCATGTCGTACCAGTCGCCGCCCACCTGCAGCCCGCCCCCCGTCGGGACGTACCGCGCGGCCACGCTCATCCCCGGGATCCGCGGCCCGAGCAGCGGCAGCATCGAGCGCTGCAGCCCCTCCGTCAGCTCCCGCTCCGACTCGGCGGCGCCCGCCCGCGACAGGGCCTGCGCCAGCATCCGGGCGACCGTCGTCAGGACGGAACGCTCGTCCGGCGTGAACGACACCGGGTACTTGAAGGCCGCCATCCAGGCGCCCATCGTCCGGCCCGCGACGGTCAGCGGCAGAAAGGCCCACGACTGCCGGTCGAAGCGCGAGGCCAGCGGCCAGGTCGCGGGGTAGCGGGCGCGGTAGTCCTCGGGCGAGGAGAGGTAGACGGCGCGGCCGGTGCGCACCACCTCGGCGGCCGGGTAGTCCGTGTCCAGGGGCATGGCGGCGAGCGGGTCGTCGTCGGGGTAGCCGCGGTGGCCGTGGTGCCCGATGACGGTGAGCCGGTCGCCCTCGGACCCGAAGACGGCGAGCCCGTCCGGCGAGAACCCCGGCATGGAGAGGCCCGCCGCGACCCGCAGCACCTCCTCCGTGGACCGCGCCTCGGCGAGCGCCCGCCCCGCGTCCAGGAGGAAGGCTTCCCGCGACCGCCGCCAGTCCCCGGTCACGGGGGAACGGGCGGCGGCGCCGGCCGGGGAGTCGGCGACCTCCTGGATGGTGCCGATCAGCTCGTACGCCTCGACGGAGTCGTGCACCAGCGGCCGGGTCCGGCTGCGCACCGTCCGGATGACCCGCCCCTGCTCGTCCATGACCCGCAGCCGGGCCTCGGCGAGGGTGCCCTCGGCGACGGCGAGCTGGACGATGCCGTAGATCTCGTTCCAGTCGACCGGGTGGAAGCGGGCGCGCGAGCCGGCCTCCGTCAGGGTCGTGGGGCGCGCGGGCAGTCCCATGAGCCGGGCCGCCTCGGCGTCGAGCGTCACCGTCCCGGTGGCGTTGTCCCAGCGCCACAGGCCGGTCGCGATGGCGGCCAGGACGTCGCGCACCGGCGGCAGGGAGCCCTCCCCCTCGGCCCCTGCCGGATCGAGGAGATCGTCGGTGCGCATTTCCCCACTCTAAGAAGACCTCCGCCGGGCCCGCCACCGAGAGTTATCCGGGCGAAGCGATCTTGGGACGGACGGTAGCCTTGGGAGACACCTCTATAGCGAGCTTGGGGCACCCGTGCACGACTGCTGTCTCACTCGCCCCCTCCGATCAAAGGCTGGATGAACGACGATGCACCGGTACAGGTCTCACACCTGCGGCGAGCTCCGCGCCTCTGACGTCGGCAGCGACGTCCGGCTGAGCGGCTGGCTGCACAATCGCCGGGACCTGGGCGGCATCCTCTTCATCGATCTCCGCGACCACTACGGCATCACGCAGCTGGTCGCCCGCCCGGGCACCGCGGCCGCCGAGGTCCTGGACAAGCTCTCCAAGGAGACCGTCGTCCGCGTCGACGGCAGGGCCGTCTCGCGCGGCGCGGAGAACGTGAACCCGGAGCTGCCCACCGGCGAGATCGAGATCGAGGCCGGCGAGGTCGAGGTCCTCGGCACCGCCGCCCCCCTCCCCTTCACGATCAACGCGGAGGACGGGGTCAACGAGGAGCGGCGCCTGGAGTACCGCTTCCTCGACCTGCGCCGCGAGCGCATGCACCGCAACATCATGCTGCGCAGCGCGGTCATCGCCTCGATCCGCTCGAAGATGGTCGCGCTCGGCTTCAACGAGATGGCGACGCCGATCCTGACCGCGACGTCCCCCGAGGGCGCCCGCGACTTCGTCGTCCCCTCCCGTCTGAACCCCGGCAAGTTCTACGCGCTCCCGCAGGCCCCCCAGCAGTTCAAGCAGCTGCTGATGATCTCGGGCTTCGACCGCTACTTCCAGATCGCGCCCTGCTTCCGCGACGAGGACGCGCGCGCGGACCGCTCGCCGGGCGAGTTCTACCAGCTCGACGTCGAGATGAGCTTCGTCGAGCAGGAAGACGTCTTCCAGCCCATCGAGAAGCTGATGACGGAGCTCTTCACGGAGTTCGGCGGCGGCCGCGAGGTCACCTCGCCCTTCCCCCGGATCCCCTTCCGCGAGTCGATGCTGAAGTACGGCAACGACAAGCCGGACCTGCGCGCGCAGCTCGAACTCGTCGACATCACCGACGTGTTCGAGGGCTCGGACTTCAAGGCGTTCGCGGGCAAGCACGTCCGCGCGCTCCCGGTCCCGGACACGGCGTCCCAGTCCCGCAAGTTCTTCGACGGCCTCGGCGAGTACGCGGTCGAGCAGGGCGCGAAGGGCCTGGCCTGGGTGCGCGTCGCCGAGGACGGCTCGCTCACCGGCCCCATCGCGAAGTTCCTGACGGAGGAGAACGTCAAGGTCCTGACCGAGCGCCTGGGCCTCGCGGCCGGCCACGCGGTCTTCTTCGGCGCGGGCGGCTTCGACGAGGTCTCGAAGATCATGGGCGCCGTACGCGTCGAGGCGGCCAAGCGGGCGGGCCACTTCGAGGAGGGCGTCTTCCGCTTCTGCTGGATCGTCGACTTCCCGATGTACGAGAAGGACGAGGAGACGGGTCGCATCGACTTCTCCCACAACCCCTTCTCGATGCCCCAGGGCGGCATGAAGGACCTGGAGGAGAAGGACCCGCTGTCCATCCTCGCCTGGCAGTACGACATCGTCTGCAACGGCATCGAGCTGTCCTCGGGCGCCATCCGCAACCACGAGCCGGACGTCATGCTCAAGGCGTTCGAGATCGCGGGCTACGACGCGGAGACGGTGGAGCACGAGTTCGCGGGCATGCTGCGCGCGTTCCGCCTCGGCGCCCCGCCGCACGGTGGCATCGCCCCCGGCGTCGACCGCATCGTGATGCTCCTCGCCGACGAGCCGAACATCCGGGAGACGATCGCGTTCCCGCTGAACGGCAACGCGCAGGACCTGATGATGGGCGCGCCGACGGAGCTGGACGAGTCCCGCCTGAAGGAGCTCAACATCTCGCTGCGCAAGCCGGTGGCTCCCGCGAAGGGGGAGCAGGGGGAGCCGGGGGAGAAGTAGCCCTCGCCGCAAGGCTGTTGGGGCCCGGGACCGTGATGGTCCCGGGCCCTTTCGCGTACGGGGGTTCTCCCCGTACGGGGGTTCTCCGCGTACGGGGGTCAGCGCGCGTCCGCGGGCGGGTTGGACGGGTTGGACGGGTTCCCCAGGAGTTCCACGGCCCGGCTGAAGCTGTCCGCTCCGTGTCCGGCGTCCACGAGGCGCTGGAAGAGGGAGCGCACCGCCTCGGTGAACGCCGTGTCCACGCCGGCGTCCGCCGTGGTGTGGACGACGTGCTCCATGCTGGCGAGCCCCATCGAGGTGCGGTCCACGTCGCCCGCGTGGTTGCCCGCGTCGATGCGGGGTGAGTAGAAGTCGATGAAGTGGCCCATGCCCGCGAAGTTCGCGGCGGCGTACGGGGCGATCTCCTGGGCGCTGATGCCATGGGCTCCGGCCAGGGCGACGGCCTGCCAGTAGGCGATCATCGACGGCCAGAACACCGCCATGTTCAGCTGGTACATCAGCGCCGCGAGGCCCGGGTCCTCGCCCCGGTGGTCGGTCGTGCCGGTGATGACTTCGAGGGCGGCGCGGTGCTTCTCGTACGCCTCGCGCGGGCCGCTGTAGAACGTCGACGCCTCCGGGGTGCCGATCAGGGGCGGCGGGCTCAGGACGCCGCCGGTGAGGTGTGTCCCGCCGAGCGCGGTGACCCAGTGCGCGCCCGCCCGCGCCTTCTCCGGGGTGTCCGAGCTGAGGTTCACCAGGGTGCGGCCCGCGACGGCGTGCCGCGCCGGTTCGAGGATCGTGTACATCGCGTCGAAGTCCGTGAGGCTGAGGATCACCAACTCGTTGGCGGACAGCGCCTCTTCGGCGCTCGGGGCGAGTATCGCGCCGCGTTCCACCAGAGCCTCGGCGCGGGACGGGGTGCGGTTGAAGAGGGTGACCCGGTAGCCCCGGTCGAGGAAGGCGGCGGCCATGGCCTGGCCCATGGGGCCGAGGCCGATGACGGTGACGGAGTGAACGGAACGTGAGGGAGCAGCCATGAGTGACTCCAGACAGTTACTAAAACGATCGCTCTATCTAGTGCGAGGGAGAACGTAGCACAGCTCTAGAACGAACGCTCTACTTAGTCGGTAGTAAGGTGGCCGCATGGCCGAGAAAGAGACCGCCGCCGCGTCCACCGGGTCTGCTGCGTCCACCAGGTCCGCCGCGTCTGCTGCGTCCACCGGGTCCGCCGCGAAGAAGGGGACGCGCGAGCGGATCGTCGTCGTGGCCGCGCGCCTCATTCAGCGGCAGGGGTACGTGGGCACCGGCATCAAGCAGATCGCCAAGGAGGCGGAGGCCACGCTCGGCTCCGTGTACCACTTCTTCCCGGGCGGCAAGGAGGCCGTCGCGGTGGCCGCCATCACGTACAGCGCCGAGGAGTTCGCCCACGTGCTGCGGGAGGCGATGGCCGCCGAGGCGGATCCGGGCGCGGCCGTCGAGCGGTGCGCGGCCGAACTCGCCGTCGGGCTGCGGGAGTCGGGCTGGACCGACGGGTGCCCGGTGACGGCGGCGGCCCTGGAGACGCTGGGCACGGAGTCGGAGATCCAGCGGGTGTGCGCGGACGCGCTGCGCGGCTGGGAGGCGATCGTCGAGGAGAAGCTCCACGGGGCCGGCGTCGCCGAGGCGGACGCGCGGGAGCTGGCGACGACCGTGATCAGCGCGCTGGAAGGCGCCGAGGTGACGGCTCAGGTAGCGCGCAGCGAGGAGCCCTTGCGGGCGGTGGGGCGGCAGTTGGGGCGGTTGCTGGGGGCGTACCGGTAGCGTCGGAACGGGCCAGGGGCCGCTGTGAGGGAGCGAGGCTTCGGTCCGTCAGCTTTCGCTCCGTCGGCTACGGAGCGCGCGGCACCACCAGCCCCGACTCGTACGCCGCCACCACCGCCTGCGCGCGGTCCCGGACGCCCAGTTTGGACAGGACGCGGCTCACATGGGTCTTGACCGTTTCGCCGCCCACCACCAGGCGTTGCGCTATCTCCGTGTTGGAGAGGCCCTCCGCGACCAGGCGGAGCACCTCGCGTTCGCGCGGAGTGAGGGTGGACAGCTCGGGGGTGGGGGACGAGCGCGGGCGCAGGCGCGTGAACTCCGCTATCAGGCGGCGCGTGACCGTCGGCGCCAGCAGGGCCTCGCCCGCCGCCACCACCCGCACCGCGTCGAAGAGCCGCTCGGCCACCATGTCCTTGAGCAGAAAGCCGCTCGCGCCCGCCGCCAGCGCGTCGTACACGTGCTCGTCCAGGTCGAAGGTCGTCAGCATCACCACGCGGGTGGTGGGGAGTTGGCGGGTCAGGAGGCGGGTCGCCTCGATGCCGTCCATCGTCGGCATCCGGACGTCCATGAGGACCAGGTCCGGGCGGGTGTCGCGGCAGACCCGGACCGCCTCGGCGCCGTCCCGTGCGCTGCCGACGACCTCGAAGTCCGGCTGGGTGTCGAGCAGGGCCGCGAAACCGGCCCGTACGACGTCCTGGTCGTCGGCGACCACGATGCGGACCGGGGCGGGGAAGGGGGCGGTATCGGCTGTCATGGGGTGGCCGGCCCCTTCGCCGGCAGCGTCGCCGTCACCGTGAAGCCTCCCGCCGGACCCGGCCCCGCGTGCAGCGTGCCGCCCGCCATCGCCGTGCGCTCCCGCATACCGAGCAGGCCGTGGCCGGGGGACGGGTGCTCCGTGGGGGCGGACGGGGTGCCCGGGCCGCAGTCCCGAATGCGGAGGGTCAACTCGGCGTCGGAGTAGTGGAGTTCCACGTCCACCGCCGATCCCGGTGCGTGGCGGCGCGCGTTCGTCAGGGCCTCCTGGACGATGCGGTACGCGGTCAGTTCCAGGCCGGGGTCGAGTGAGGTCACGCGGCCGCTCACGATGAGGCGGATCGTGGCGGCCGTTGCCGAACGGGCCTTGTCCACGAGCGACACCAGCTGGTCCAGGCCCGGCTGTGGGGTGCGTACGGGGGCGGTGGCCGTCGGCGCCGTGGCCGGGGGCTCCTCGCGCAGGACGCCCAGGAGTCTGCGCATCTCCGTCAGGGCCAGACGGGCCGTGTCGCCGATCGCCAGGAGTTTCTGGGCTCCCGCCTCCGGCAGGTCCGGCGTCGTGAAGCGGGCCGTCTCCGCCTGCACCGAGATCGTCGAGATGTGGTGCGCGACGATGTCGTGCAACTCCCTTGCGATACGGGCCCGTTCACCCAGCGCCGCGTGGGCCAGGACCGTGTCGGCGTACGCCCAGTCGGCGGCCGAGCGGCGGGCCGCCTCCGCCCGGGCGCGGCGCGTGGCCCCCGCGCTCAGCGCACCCGCCGCCCCGGCGAGCAGCGCCACCCCGTACGGGCCGCCGTCCGTGGCGAGCGCGTACGCGACGAAGGGGATCGCGAACAGCACCGCCGTACGGGCCGAGCGGCGCAGGCCCACCAGGAACAGGACCGTCGCCAGGGCCGGGAGCCCCGACCAGCAGGGCGTGCGGTCGTCGTACGCCACCGGCGTGAACAGCGTCGAAGCCGTCACCGTCACCGCCGCGAGGAGCAGGTGGGCGCGGGCGAAGGCGAGCGGGAGCGTCGCGCCCAGGGCCAGGGCCAACTCGCCCGGTACATAACCTGGTTGACCCTGCGCCGGGGCCAGGACCTCGGCGAGGGCGGTCAGTCCGAGCGTCGTGGCCGCGATCAGGGGGACGTCGGGGGAGGCCGCCAGCTTGCTCGCGTACCGCTGCAGGCCGCGCAGCCGCGTTCCCCTCCCCGCCAAGGCCGTCATGGCCGTCATTATGGGCGCCCGTCGCGGGCCGGGCGTCCCCCTCGCGGGGGACGGGGACGCCGCCAAGACCCCGCCCGTGCGGGATGGCCCGGGGGCGTCGTGTCTCTACCGTCTTCGCCATGACCGAGATGACGACCGGACCGGCGACCGGTGCGGCACGGCCCGGCGCGGGCGTGCCGATCGAGGCGCGGGGACTGAGCAAACGCTATGGAACGACCGTGGCCGTCGACGACCTGACCTTCACCGTGCAGCCGGGGAAGGTCACCGGGTTCGTCGGGCCCAATGGGGCGGGGAAGTCCACCACCTTGAGGATGGTGCTCGGGCTCGACGCCGCCGACCGGGGCGAGGCGCTCATCGGGGGGCGGCCGTACGCCGCGCTCGGCGATCCGCTGACCGTCGTCGGCGCCCTCCTGGACAGCGAGGCCCTGCACCCGGGCCGCCGCGCCCGCGACCACCTTCTCTGGCTCGCCCACTACAGCGGGCTGCCGCGCCGCCGCGTCGACGCCGTGCTCGACCTGGTCGGCCTGGCCTCCGCCGCGAAGAAGCGGACGGGCGGCTTCTCGCTCGGCATGCGCCAGCGCCTCGGCATCGCGGCCGCGCTCCTCGGCGACCCGCCGGTCCTCATCCTCGACGAACCCGTCAACGGCCTGGATCCCGAGGGCGTCCAGTGGATCCGTGTCTTCCTCAAGTCCCTTGCCGGGGAAGGGCGTACGGTCCTCGTCTCCTCCCATCTGATGAGCGAGCTCCAGGGCACCGCCGACCACCTCGTCGTGATCGGGCGCGGGCGGCTCCTCGCCGACACGGACGTGGCCTCGCTGCTCGACGCGGCCTCGGGGGAGCGGGTCGCCCTGCGCACGGAGCGGCGGGCGGAGGCGCTGATGGTGCTCACGGGCGCGGGCGCCACGGTCGCCGTGACCGGCCCGGACTCCCTGACGGTGACCGGGCTCGCCGCCGAGCGGGTGGTCGCGCTGCTGGGCGCCGAAGGGGTGCCCTTCTCCGAACTCGCCCGGCATCGCGCCACGTTGGAGGAGGCGTACATGGAACTCGCCGCGTCGGAAGGGGAGTTCATGACGCACACGGAGACGGCTGCGGGCTCGCCTCTGGAGGCGTCGTGATACGCGCCCTGCGCGCCGAGTGGACCAAGCTGCGCACCGTCCGCAGCACGGCGTTCGCGCTGCTCGCCACGCTCGCCGTGACGCTCCTGGTGACCGTGGCGTCGGCGAGCGGCAGCCGCGTCGACTACGACGGCCCGAAGGCGTACGACGGGCTGACCTTCGCCCATCGCACGGCCGCCACCGGCGAGGCCGCCTTCACGGCGCGCGTCACCGCGCAGCGCGCCAGTGTGCCGTGGGCGAAGGCGGGACTGCTGCTCAAGGACGGGACGCGGAGCGGCTCTTCGTACGTGGCGCTCATGGTCACCCCCGGCCACGGGATCCGCATGATGGCGGACAGCAAGCACGAGCTGACCTCGTCGGCGTCCGGCAAGAAGCCGGCGTCCGGCGCGGAGGCGAAGGCCCCGTACTGGCTGCGGCTCACACGCGCGGGCGACCGCGTCACCGGCTACGACTCGCCGGACGGCCGCACCTGGCACCGCATCGGCACGCTGCGCTCCCCCGGGCTGCCCGCGGCGGCCCAGGCCGGTCTCTTCGTCACGTCCCCGAACAAGGAGATCGAGAAGCGCGTCGGCCCGACCGTCTCCGTGGCCCACCCCGTGCCCACGGTCGGCCGGGCCACGTTCGACCACGTCACCATCCCGTCGGCGGACGGCACGTGGCGGCACACGAACGTCACGCAACCGCCGGACCCGCACGCACCCCCGCCCGACGAGCAGCGCAAGCCAGGCACCTTCCAGCGCTCCGCCGCCGGCGGGACCTTCACCCTCACCGGCAGCGGCGACCTCGGCGGCCTCGGCATGGGCGGCTTCGGCCTCGGCCCGCCCCTGGACCTCGTCCGGCAGACCCTCGACGACGGCATCCGGCTCGGACTCATCGGGGTGATCGCCCTCGGTGTCCTGTTCATCACGTCCGAGTACAGGACGGGCACCCTGCGCACCACGGTCGCGGCGAGCCCGCGGCGCGGGCGGGTCCTGGCCGCGAAGGCGGTCGTGCTCGCGGGCGTCGTGTTCGTGGTCGGGCTGGTCGCGAGCGTCGGGGCGTTCCTCGTCGCCCAGCCCTACCGGCGCGCCAACGGCTATGTGCGGCCGCTCTTCGACCCGCCGTCCCTCACCGACGCGGCGACGCTGCGCGCGATCGTCGGCAGCGCGCTGTTCCTGGCCGTGCTCGCCGTGTTCAGCCTGGGCGTCGGGGCGCTGCTGCGGCGCACGGTCCCGGCGATCGTGCTGCTCTTCGTGCTCCTGGTGGTGGCCCCGCTGGTGGCCTCCACGACGTCGATCACGGCCGACGAGGCCGTGGGCCGGGCCACCCCCGTCGCCGGGATGGCGATCCAGCAGACGCGCCAGGTCGTCGACACGGTGACCACGCCCTGGGCGGGCTTCGCGGTGCTGTGCCTGTACGCGGCGGCGGCGCTGGGGGCGGCGCAGTGGCGGCTGCGGAGGCGGGACGTATGAGGCACGCGGTGCTCGGGGAGTGGACGAAGTTCCGTACGGTTCCGGGGCAGGTGTGGACGGCCGTGGGCCTGCCGGCCGCGATGGTCGCACTCACCGCCCTGGTCGCGGCGGGCGCCCACCCGGAGGAGTCGGGCACTCTCGACGTGACCGCCCTCTCCCTGTCCGGGGTGTACTTCGCGCAGACGGGCGCGGTGCTCGTGGCCGTGGCGGTGGTGTCGTCCGAGTACCCCCGGATGATCCGTACGACGCTCCTGGCGGGCCCGCGCCGGGGCACGGTGTTCGGGGCGAAGACGGCGGTCGTGGCGGCGGCGGTGCTCGTGGCGTCGCTGGCCGGGGTGGCGGGGGCCCTGGCGACGGGCCGCGCCACCTTGACCGGGCGGTCCGGGCCGTCCGGGCAGTCCCCGTCCCCACCCCAACTCCCGCTCTCCTCCCACCTGCTGTGGCGGGTGGCGCTCGGCACGGTGGTCTATCTGCTGCTGGTCGCCCTGCTGAGTGTGGGCGCCGCGCTGGTGCTGCGGCACGCGGCCGCGACGACGGGCACGGTCCTGGCGCTGCTGTACGCCCCGTATCTGGCCACCCTGATCATCAAGATGCCGGACCGCTGGCTGCACCTGGTCCAGAAGGCCGCGCCGATGACGGCGGGCCTCGCGGTGCAGCGGGCCCAGGGCGAGGGGACGGCGCCGCTGGCCCCCTGGACGGGGATCGCGGTGCTCGCGGCGTACGCGGGGGCGGCGCTGCTCGCCGGGTGGGTGGCGCTGCGGGTGCGGGATGCGTGAGACCCAGCTCACAGGGTTCAGCTACGCAGCTAGGCAGCTGCGCGGTCACGCGCACTGGGCCTGGGTGGCCTCGGCCCACTCGGTGACCAGGCGCTCGTACTCGCGGCTCTGCTCGGGGCGGAGCCGGCCGCCGGCGCGGAGCCAGAGCGCGCGTATCTCCTCGTTCACCTCGGCCGCGGAACGCGGGCCGTCAGGGGTGGCGGGAGTCGTGGTCATACCGTGAAGCCTACGGAGTTTGATGTGAAGGAGACGTCAAAAACGGGCGAATGTGATCGGTATCGCTTCGTCGTTTCTGGGTAAGCGAGTGCACCCGATGCGGATGGACGGAGCGTCAACGTCCGCTGAACGCCGCGCCAAACGGTAAGAGCCGGAACCGCGGCGTGCGGTTCCGGCTCGTACTTCTTTCTCGTACCTCTTTGTTGAACTGGGCGGCGGTTACGCCGACTTCGGCTCCTCCAGGCGCGGGAACAGCACCGCGCCCTTCGTCACCGTCGCGCCCGCGGGGAGCTGCCCCCAGGTGCCGGCCGACTGGACCGGCTGCTCGGCGAGGGCGCCGAGCGACGCCTCGGCGCCGAGGGAGTCCCAGAGCTTCTGGGAGGTCTCCGGCATGATCGGGTTGAGCAGGACGGCCACGGCGCGGAGCGCCTCCGCCGCCGTGTAGAGGATCGTGGCGAGGCGGGCCTTGCCCTCGTCGCTCTCGTCCTTGGCGACCTTCCACGGCTCCTGCTCCGTGATGTAGCCGTTGACCAGCTTCACGAAGTCGAAGACCGCGAGGATGCCCGACTGGAAGTCGAGGTCCTCGCCGATGGCCCGGTCGGCCTGGGCGACGGTGGCCGCGAGGGCGTCGTGGAGGGTCTTCTCCGCGTCGCCGTCGGCCGCCGAGGCGGGCAGGGAGCCGCCGAAGTACTTGCCGACCATGGCAGCCACGCGCGAGGCGAGGTTGCCGTAGTCGTTCGCCAGCTCGCTGGTGTAGCGGGCGGTGAAGTCCTCCCAGGAGAACGAGCCGTCGCTGCCGAACGCGATGGCGCGCAGGAAGTACCAGCGGTACGCGTCCACGCCGAAGTGCGAGGTCAGGTCCTGCGGCTTGATGCCGGTCAGGTTCGACTTCGACATCTTCTCGCCGCCGACCATCAGCCAGCCGTTGGCCGCGACCCTGCCGGGGACCGGCAGGCCCTGCGCGAGCAGCATCGCGGGCCAGATCACCGCGTGGAAGCGGAGGATGTCCTTGCCGACGAGGTGCACATCGGCGGGGAAGGTGGTGTCGAACTTCTCCTGGTTCGCTCCGTAGCCGACGGCCGTCGCGTAGTTCAGGAGCGCGTCGATCCAGACGTAGATGACGTGCTTGTCGTCCCAGGGGACCTTGACTCCCCAGTCGAAGGTCGACCGGGAGATGGAGAGGTCCTGCAGGCCCTGCTTGACGAAGTTCACGACCTCGTTGCGCGCGGACTCGGGCTGGATGAAGCCCGGGTTCGACTCGTAGAGCGCGAGGAGCTTGTCGCTGTACTCGCTCAGCTTGAAGAAGTAGTTCTCCTCGCTGAGGATCTCCACGGGCTTCTTGTGGATGGGGCAGAGCTTCTGCCCCGCGAACTCGCCGCCCGCCTCGCCGTCGATGAGGTCGCCGGGGAGCTTGTACTCCTCGCAGCCCACGCAGTACGGGCCCTCGTAACCGCCCTTGTAGATCTCGCCCTTGTCGTAGAGATCCTGGACGAACTCCTGCACGCGGTCCGTGTGGCGCTTCTCCGTGGTGCGGATGAAGTCGTCGTTCGCGATGTTCAGGTGCTCCCAGAGGGGCTTCCACGCCTCGGTGACGAGCTTGTCGCACCACTCCTGGGGCGTGACCCCGTTCGCCTCGGCCGTGCGCATGATCTTCTGACCGTGCTCGTCCGTGCCGGTGAGGTACCACACCTTCTCGCCGCGCTGACGGTGCCAGCGCGTGAGCACGTCGCCTGCGACGGTCGTGTAGGCGTGGCCCAGGTGAGGAGCGTCGTTTACGTAGTAGATGGGGGTCGTCACGTAGAACGCCTTCGCGTTCTCGTTCGCCCCCTGCTTCTCGGATCCAGTGGCCGCCATGGTCGAAATCCTAACGGCCTGACGGAGATCCACTCACCTCGATTGCCGCTGGTACCGAGGGGTGGACGCCATGGACGCCATGGACGTCCGGACGCCCCGTGCGTCCACCCCTCGCCGTGGCTTACGGGCGCCAGGCCGCCAGGAGGCCCTCGTAGAGCTCCTTGTCGGTGAGCTCGCGGGGGGCCGGGCCCGCGTGGAAGAACGCGGCGTTGTCCGCCTTCAGCCTGCGCAGGTAGTCGAAGCCCTTGGCGTCGTGCTCACCGAAGGCGACGAACTGGAAGAAGAGGGGGTGCTTCGCGGCGTCGGCCAGGGCCTGGGTGGCGGGGCCCTTCGCGTCGGGGGCGCCGTCCGTCTGGAACACGACGAGGGCCGGTTCGCCCGCGTGCTCCGACTTCTCGTAGTGGGCCACGACCTCTTCGATGGCGCGGTGGTAGCTGGTGCGGCCCATGCGGCCCGCGTCGGCGTGCAGCTGGTCGATGCGGTTCTCGTGCTCGGGGAGGGTGAGGGTCGCTGTCGCGTCGATGTCGGTGGAGAAGAACACGACGTGCACGGAGGGGGTGGCGGGGTCCGGGGCCGTGTGCGCGGCCAGCGCGAGGATCTGGTCGCCCAGGGCCTGGGCGGAGCCGTCCTTGTAGTACGGGCGCATGGAGCCGGAGCGGTCCAGGACGAGGTAGAGGGGGGCGCGGGTGCCGGTGAGGTCGTTCTTCTTGAGGGCTGCGGTGGCCGCCTTGTAGGCGGTGGCCAGGGAGGGGGCGGTGCGCTTGAGCTTGGCGAGGGTGAGGGCTGCGGCTTGGGGGGCCTCGGCCTGCGGCTCGCTGGGCTCGGGGGTCTCGGCCTCCGGTTCCGAGTTCACAGAAGGAGCGGCCTCGGTCTCGGCCTCCGGTTCCGAGTTCACAGAAGGAGCGGCCTCGGCCTCGGTCTCGGCCTCCGGCTCCGAGTTCACAGAAGGAGCGGCCTCGGGCTCTGGCTCCGAGTTCACAGCGGTAGCGGCCTCGGGCTCCGGTTTGCTGGGCTCCGCCTTCGGCTGTGTCGGCACGGCGGTAGCGGCCTCGGCTGCGGGCTTCGGCTCCGAAGGGGCGGGCTCCCGCTCCGCGGGGGCGGCCTCCGGGGCCGGGGTGGGCTCCGGGGTGCGTTCGCGGGATGGTTGCGGCACCGTCACGTTGTCGAATGCCGCTGCGACCAAGTCGTCCACCGGGGGCGGTGTGGGTTCCGGGGAGGGGGACGGGACCGTGGCCTTGGGCTCGGGGGTGGGTTCCGGGGAAGGGGACGGGACCGTTGCCCTCGTCGACGTTGTTGTCGATGTCGATGTCGATGTCGATGTCGATGTCGACGTGGTCGAGGGAGTCGGCGTCCCGGACGCGGGTGTCGCCTCCGGCTCAGCCTTCCGTGAGCGGCCGAACGCGTTCCGCAGGCGGTCCAGAATGCCCATGTGCGCAACCCTTCGCGTGAGTTGGTTCCCGAAAGTCCCTGAAATCCCTGGCCAGGGCGGACACGTAAGGTTAGCCGCCGCGAAAAGCGATCTTGGGCAGGGTCGGCGACCGTCACCCTCCCGTACCACCCTCGCGTCAACTCCCCCTCGTGCGCCACGGATTCACCCTCCGTTCACCCGGTGGCCGCCGCGTTGCTGACAGTCGCCCCTACCGTCACGGCGGAAACAGGCCACCCGTAAGCACCCGCAAGCACCAGGAGGAAGCGTGCGCAAGCTGCTGCCGATCATCACCTCGCACCCGGGGAGCGGCGGCCGTTCCGCCCTGACCTGTCGGTTCCGTTGCGGGGACGCCTGCTTTCACGAAGTGCCCAACACCAGTGACAACGAGTACGTGGGTGACGTGATCGCAGGGGCGCTCAGCCGTCGTGCCGTGATGCGCGGTGCCGCCGTCATGACCGTCGCCACCGCCGCCGCCAGCAGTGTCGTTCTCGGCGCGGGGGCCTCCGATGCCCACGCCGCCGCGGGCGCCGAGGCCGCTGAGGCCCAGGGTGCTGGAGCCTCCGCCGGAGCGTCCCGCGGCAAGAGCGCCCGCGGCCTGCGCTTCGCGCCCGTCGCGCCCAACACCCGTGACGCCGTCACGGTCCCCGACGGGTACGAGCAGAACGTCGTCGTCCGCTGGGGCGAGCCCATCCTGCGCGGTGCTCCCGCCTTCGACCCCGAGAAGCAGACCGCCAAGGCCCAGGCGGGGCAGTTCGGTTACAACAATGACTTTCTGAGTCTGCTGCCGTTGCGGCGTGAGCCGCGTCGGCAGGTGCTCGTCGCCAACCACGAGTACACCGACGAGGTGCTGATGTTCCGGGGGTACGACCCCGAGAACCCCACCCGTGAGCAGGTCGAAGTCGCCTGGGCCGCGCATGGGCTGTCCGTCGTGGTCGTGGAGGAGGAGCGGCGGCGGGGGGCGCTCTCCGTCGTGTCCCGGCATCAGCTCAACCGGCGGCTCACCGCCACCTCCCCCTTCCGGCTCGCCGGACCGGCCGCGGGCAGCGAGCTCGTGCGGACGAAGGCCGACCCTCGCGGCACCACCGTCCTCGGCACCCTCAACAACTGCTCGGGCGGCACCACCCCTTGGGGCACGACGCTGCACGGCGAGGAGAACTTCAACCAGTACTTCGCGGGCGCCGAGACCGTCACCGATCCCGTCGTCGCCGCTCGGCTCAAGCGGTACGGGGTCATCGGAGGCGCCTCCGAGCGGAAGTGGGAGCGGTTCGACGACCGCTTCGATCTGGCCAAGGAGCCCAACGAGGCCAACCGGTTCGGCTGGGTCGTCGAACTCGACCCGTACGACCCGGAGTCGACGCCGCGCAAGCGCACCGCTCTCGGCCGCTTCAAGCACGAGGCCGCGCAGCCCCGGCTGACCGACGACGGACGTCCCGTCGTCTACATGGGCGACGACGAGAAGTTCGACTACTTCTACAAGTTCGTCAGCAGCAAGCGGATGGCCAGGGGCACCTCCCGTGCCGCGCACGAGCACAACCTCACGCTGCTCGACGAAGGGACGCTCTACGTCGCCAAGTTGAGCGGTGACTCGCCGGTGAGCGAGATCGACGGGAAGGGGACCCTGCCGTCCGACGGGGAGTTCGACGGGAGCGGGACCTGGATCCCGCTCGCCACCGCAGGGCCCGGCGGCACGGCCGTCTCGCACGTCGAGGGCATGACCGCCGAGGAGGTGTACGTCTTCACGCGCCTCGCCGGGGACAAGGCCGGCGCCACGAAGATGGACCGGCCCGAGGACATCGAGCCCTCGCCGCACTCCGGCAAGGTCTATGTCGCCCTCACCAACAACTCCGACCGGGGCAAGGCCGGGAAGGCGGGGGCGGACGAGGCCAATCCGCGCAACCTCAACAAGCACGGGCAGATTCTCGAGCTGACGGAGCGGCGCAACCGCGCCGAGTCGACCACCTTCGCCTGGTCGCTCTTCCTCGTCGCCGGTGACCCGAACGACCCCGCCACCTACTTCGCGGGCTTCCCCAAGGACCGGGTCAGCCCCATCTCCTGCCCGGACAACGTCGCCTTCGACCCGTACGGGAATCTCTGGATCTCGACCGACGGCAATCAACTCGGCTCGCACGACGGGCTGTTCGGGGTCGCGACCCGTGGGGAGCGGCGCGGTGAGCTGAAGCAGTTCCTCACCATGCCGACCGGCGCCGAGACCTGCGGTCCGCTCGTCCAGGACCGGCGCGTCCTCGTCTCGGTGCAGCACCCGGGCGAGGTCGACGGCGCCTCCGTCGAGAAGCCCGCGAGCGTCTGGCCCGACGGCGCCGGGAAGATCACCCGGCCCTCGGTGGTGTCGGTGTGGCGGCGCGACGGGCGCGACATCGGCGTCTGACCCGGAGCCGCAGCACTTACGGAGATCCGTAGGCGCGCATACGGAAATGGGGCACCCCGGCCCAGGGGGTGCCCCATCTCTTTCCGTATGAGTGGCCGCTCAGCTACTCATAGGTCTCAGGCGCGCGGTCGCGCGGGCGCTCAGCCGTTGTGCTGGCGGCGGCGGTAGAGCGCGAAGCCCAGGCCGGCCGCACCGGCAGCCGCCAGGCCGCCGCCCGCGGCGAGCAGCGGGGCGTCGTCGGAGGTGTTGCTGACGCCGTCGGCACCGGCCTTGACGCCGCCGCGCGGGATGACCGTGTGGTCGTTCTTGTTGCCGTTCGGGGTCGGCTTCGGGGCGGGCTTGCCGTCCATCCAGCCCTTCATGGTGCCGTCCGGGTAGAGGACGAAGTGGGCGCCGTTGTGCTGGCCGTAGGCGGCCTTGTTGCCGGACTGCTTGATCGTGTCCCAGACGATGCGCTTGCCGGACGCCAGGTCCTTGGCGATCATGTCGGCCTCGTAGCCGCCCTTGACCTTGTAGACCTTGGCGTCGAAGCCGGAGCCGCCGAGGTTCTTGTACTCGCGGACGAACTGGCGCTTCTCGGGCTGCGGCTTCGGCGGGGTGGGCTTGCCCGACATGGTCAGGTTGCCCGCCGCGGTCAGCGTGAAGGTGCGGCCGTCGATCTTCGTGCTGGCGTCGTTGATGTACGCCTTCAGGTGACCCTTGACGGCCTTCTGCTGGTAGATCTCCGCCTTGGCGGTGCGCGCCGAGGCGTTGACGTCGACCTTCGCGGTCCAGCCGTTGCCCAGGTCCTTCATGGTGGAGGTCCAGCCGCCGGGCTTCGGCGGGGTGACGTCGCCGCCGGTCTTGGTGACCGTGCCGTCGGCGCTCAGCGTGAAGGTGGCGCCGTCGATCTTGGTGCTCGCGGACTTGCCCTCGGTGGCCTTCAGGGAGCCCTTGATCGCCTTGTTGAGGGAGATCTCCGCCTTGGCGCTGCGCGTCGAGGGCTGCACGTCGACCTTCGCGGACCAGCCGCCGCCGAGGTCGGTGGTGCCCTTGGACTCCCAGCCGCCGACGACCGGCTTGTCCTTGTCCTTGTCGGGCTTGGTCTGGTCGTCCGGCTTGGTGTGGTCGTCCGGCTTGGTGTTGTCGTCGGGCTTGGCGTTGTCGTCACCGCCGGGCTTGACGTTGTTGTCCGTCTTGTCGGTCTGGTCACCGGTGGCGACCTGGCCGTGCGGGGCCGGGGCCTCCGACGCGAAGGCGGCGGTGGTGGGGACGGCGAGAGCGGCGATCGCGCCGGTGGCGATGGCTGCGGTGCGGAAGGTGCGACGGGTGGCGCGCATAGCGGTGACTTCCCTCTGACTGGTCGTGCTGTCTGTCCGTGTTTGTGCCCCTTTGCGGCGGCGACAGGAATGAAGTTACGAGTGCCATGTGTGCGTCGTCCGTCGGGAATGTAACAACCACCCGCAGACGGTGACGCGGAACCGTAAACCAGCCATAAGTGCAGGTCAGAGGGGGTTTTGCCAAAGGTCCCGGGTTTCTTGGGACCTAGGTCACGCCACCGTCATACGGCCGCGCGACGGGCCGCTCCCGGGGCTGCTCCCGGGGCCGCTCCCGCTGTCCGTGCGCCCCAGCCACTCCCTATAGGCGGGCGCCTCCATCGCGGCCTCCCAGTAGGACTCCTCCAGCTCCCCGTACACCGCGTCCAGGTCCTCCTCCGTGCGCGCCGCGAGCAGCAGCCGCACGCCGAGCGGGTCGCCGTGCAGGGGGCGGACCGCCATGCCGTCGCGGGGCAGCGAGGTGGGCTGGCAGAGGGTGACCACCTCGCCGGTCGCGACGAGGGACGACGCGGTGAGGTAATCCCCTTGCAGGATCTGGGGGTTGAGCCCGGCGCCGGTCAGCATGCGGCGCAGGCCGTCCCACTCCCCGTCCACCGTCGGGTCCACCATCCAGCGCTCCCCGGCCAGTTCGGACAGGCGTATCACCGGCCGCGCCGTCGTCGGGTGGCTCGCCGCGACCGAGACGAACTGCGGCTCCCGCTCCAGCAGGACCCGCCGCCGCAGTCCGTCCTGCGGCCGCAGCGGGCAGCCCTCCACCTCGTGCACGAACGCCACGTCGAGCTGGCCCACGGCCACCATGCGCAGCAGCGCGTTCGCGGACACGTCCATCTGGAGCGAGGTCTCCGTGCCCGGCAGCAGGACGCGCAGCCGGCGCAGCCAGCCCGGCAGGGCGCGGCTGGCCGTGGAGCCGATGCGCAGCCGCGGGCCCTCGGCGGCGCGGGCGGCGGCCGCCTTCGTCTCGGTGATCAGCGCCCGCATCTCGGCGACGAGGGGGCGGGCCCGCAGCAGCACGGTCCGGCCGAGCGGGGTCGGGCGGCAGCCGGTGCGGCCGCGGGTGAAGAGCTCGCCGCCGAGTGAGTTCTCGATGCGCCGCAGCTGGGTCGTCAACGACGGCTGGCTCATGCCGAGTTGGCGAGCCGCCTTGTGCAGGCTTCCGGTGTCGGCGATGGCGCACAGCGCGCGGAGGTGTCTCACCTCGAGCTCCATGGACGCGAGCGTAGAGCGCCCGCAGCGGTCACACCAGACACCCAAATCCCAATGGAACCGCCATACTTGGCCCACTTCCGGCGCGGGATGTGTTCTCCGGTGATAAGTCCGTGCCCTCGGGTGATAGGTCCGCCCTATCACCAACTGCCATCATTCCCAGGCGCCCCACGTTCCCCGAAACTCAACGGCACCGAACCGTTCACCTTTCATCGAACGAGTAGGGAGCCCCCCACATGCACAAGCGTTACCTGTCCGTCGCGGCCGTCATCGGCCTCGCCGCAGCCGGACTCGGCACCACGTCCGCGGCGGCCGCGACGGCCACCTCCCCCACCGGTTCCTCCGCGAACTCGACCGCCGCGTACGCGAAGTACGCGGGCTCGGCCGAGAACGCCAAGGCCAACAAGGCGTTCTTCGACGCCGTCCTGAAGTCGGTGGCGGAGAAGCGCGCCGCCAACCCGGGCGCGAAGTCCGTCACCGTCACCTATGACGCGTCGGGCGCGCCGACCTTCGCCCAGCAGATAGCCAACAGCACGTCCATCTGGAACGGCGCCGTCTCGAACGTGAAGCTGCAGGAAGGCAGCGGCGGCGACTTCGAGTACAGAGAGGGCAACGACCCGCGCGGCTCGTACGCCTCCACGGACGGCCACGGCCACGGCTACATCTTCCTGGACTACGCGCAGAACCAGGAGTACGACTCCACCCGCGTCACCGCCCACGAGACCGGCCACGTCCTCGGCCTCCCCGACCACTACGAGGGCCCGTGCAGCGAGCTGATGTCGGGCGGCGGCCCCGGCCCCTCCTGCACGAACTCGCAGCCGGACGCGAACGAGCGGGCGCAGGTGGACCAGCTGTGGGCCAACGGCCTCGCCAAGGCGCTGGGCAAGCTCAACAAGGTGCACTGACCCCGTAGTTGACCAGTCGCCTCACCGGGGCGGTGTGGGCGAGGTGATCGCCCGCGCCGCCCCCACCTCTTGCCGGAGCGGTTCCAGGACGCTGTCCTGCGGCCCGCTGAACTCGATGGGGACCGGCACGAGGATCTCAGCCTCCCGCAGCCCCTCCGCCAACTCCCGCAGCTGGCGCACGACTTCGGCGATCTCGTCCTCCCCGGGCTGCGGCGCCCCGTGCCGGATGCGGACGCGGGCGGCCGTCGTGGCGTCCACGATGCGTTCGACGGCGACGACGAGGGGCCACCAGGCGGCGGCGCGGGTGCCGGTGGGCGGGGGTTCGGTGAGGGCGCGCTGGAACTCCGTACGGATGACGGACAGGTCGCGGTAGAGGCGGCGGCGCATCCGGGCGCGGGCCGCGGCCGACGACTCGGCCGTTCCGCCCGCCTCTCCGAAGGCGCACTCCACATAGCGCGCGGTGTCCGTGACGGCGTCCGCGAGCCGGTCCCCGACCCGGGCCCGCCAGCTCTCCGGCCACAGCAGATAGCCCGCGACCAGCGAGATCCCACAGCCGATGAGGCTGTCCCACAGGCGCGGGGCGACCAGGCCGACGCCCTGGTGGTTGAGGATGTCGGACAGGACGAGGATGACCGGGGTGATGGCGGCCGTCTGATAGCCGTAGCCGCGCGGGGTGAGCGCCGGGATGAGCGGCGCGAGCAGCATGATCACGGGCACGTCCCACCAGCCGCGCGGCACCGCCCCGAGCACCGCCACCGCGAGCACGAGCCCCGCCGCCGTGCCGAGCGCGCGCATGACGGCCCGCGAGAACACCGAGCCGAAGTCCGGCTTCAGGACGAACGTGACGGTGAGCGCCACCCAGTACGAGCGGTCCACCTCGATCAGCGAGACCAGGGCCTGGGCGATGCCGATGCACAGCGCGAGGCGGAGCCCGTAGCGCCAGGAGGCGCCGGACAGCAGGACGTTGCGGGCGGCGCGGCGGGCGCGGACCCGCAGGGCGGCCGGGCGGCCGAGGCGGTCGTCGGTGTCGATGACCGCGAGCGGGTCGGGGTCGGCGAGGGTCTCGGCGGCGTGCCGGACGGCGAAGTCGACGGCGCGGGCGGCGGGGGTGGCGTCGGGGTCGCACTCGGGGAGGCCGACGGCAGCGGCGGCCCGGGCAACGGTCCCGGTCCGGGCCCCGGCCGCGGTCCCGGCCCCGGTCCCGGCCGTGGTCCCGGTCCCGGTCCCGGTCCCGGCCCTGGCTTCGGCCCCGGCCCCGCCCTCGCCCCTGGCCCCAGTCCCGGCCACCCGGTCGGCCAGTTCCCGCACCGCCTCCGGGAGTTCCTTCGGCAGCGGGGTGCCGCCCTGGTGGGCGGCGGGGGCGGCCTCCACGATGGGGGTGACCGCGTTCAACCCGGCGATCAGGCGCACCAGTTCGGGGCTGCGCCCGTGGTCACGGGCGCGACGGGCGAGCACCAGGTCGTAGCTCTGGTTGAGGGAGACCGTGACGGCGGCGCGGGCGTCGTCGTACGCGTCCGTGCCCGCGGCCTCGAGGAGCGCCGCCACGCTCCGGTACGTCCCCGCGACCGCCGCCCGCTCCGGCACCCCCGACCGCAGCGGCCACGCGAGCAGCGCGAGGACGAGGACGAGGAGTCCGCCGCCCGTCATCAGCAGCGGGGCCAGCCACCACTGCCCCGGCATCGGAAGCCCCGCCCCCACCACGGAGTTGAGCAGGAGCAGCAGCCCCGACACGGAGGCGACCGCCCCGATCGTCGACATCATCCCGGAGACCAGCGCGATGGCGGTGACGACGCCGACGGCCACCCACCCGTGTCCGAACACCAGCGAGCCCAGGGTCACACCGAGCGCGCCGAAGAGCTGCGGCACGGCGATGTTGAAGATCCGCATCCGGTACGCGTCGGCGGTGTCGCCGATGACGCCGGACAGCGCACCCATGGAGGCGAGCGCGCCGTACGCGGGGTTCCCGAGGGCGATGCCGAGCGCGACGGGCAGGGCCATGGCGACGGCGGCGCGGGCGACGGCGGCCCAAGGGATGGGGGCGGGCTGCGGCTTCAGGCTCCTGACCAGCCAGTCGGGGGGAGCGAGGGGCTTCAGGAACGGGTGGGACATGGGGGCATTATCGCTGGCCGGGCCGGGTGAGGGGCGTGACCGGTGCCCCGTCAGGGGCGCGGGGAACTGCGCGACCAGCCCCCACCGGCCCGCAGCCGAAGAAGCACCGGCGGAGCCGCAGCCGAAGAAGCACCGGCGGAGCCTCAGCCGTCCTCACGGTGCAGCGTGAGATCCAGGACCAGCGCCCGGTGATCCGTGTTCCCGATCTCCAGGAACCGGGCGTCACGCGCCGCGAAGTCCTTCGTCGCGAGCACGTGGTCGATCTGCGCCCCCAGGGGGGAGGGCAGGTCGGCGGGCCAGCTGGGCGAGCGCGACGACCCGGCGAGGCGGGAGCCGTCCCGCACGCCCGCGTCCAGGACGCCGCGGAACGCCGCGTGGTCCTGCGTCGCGTTGAAGTCCCCGGCGACGATCGTCGAGCGGCCCCCGCCCGACTCCACGTACTCCCGCAGCGCGCCCAGCTCCTTGCGCCACACGCCCAGGTCGCCCGGCGTCGGCGGCATCGGGTGCGCGAGCTGCAGCCGCACCTTCTCGCCCTTCACGTCGGCGACAGCCCCCGGCATGCCCAGCGTGGCCGGGATCCCCTCAGCCTTCGTCAGCGGCACCTTCGACAGGATCACCGAGCCCTCGGCGCCGCTCGCCTCCACGGCGCTCCGGTACGGGTACACGCCCGGCTCGAACGCCTTCTTCAGCTTCCGGTCGCAGTCGAAGTCGCACTCCTCCACGAACAGGAGGTCGGGCCGCTCCTTCTTCACCGCCTTGATCAACCCGTCCGTCCCGCGCCCGAATTCGACGTTGGACGTCATCACGCGCAGCTCCGCGAAGGGCTTCCCGGGGGCGTCGTCGGCCTTGCCGTACGGCTCCATGTACCAGGCGAGACCGCCGAGCACGACGACCGCCCACAGCAGCCCGATCCGCCACCGCGCGAGCCCCGCGAGCAGCAGGCCGAGCCCGGCGGGCGCGAGCAGCCAGGGCAGGAACGCGAGGAGCTGCGGCACCGGCGTGACCCCGTCCACGTCCGCGATCCGGCAGCCCAGGACGACGCTGGCGCCGAGGAGCAGCAGCCCCGCGAGCCACGCGGAGGGCCGCCGCCACAAGGACGGCCGCCGGTACGGGAGGAGGTCGCCCGGCCCCTCGTCCGGCTCGCGCACGGGTGCCGTCGCCGTCATGCCGTCCACACAGGGCCCCTTCTGCTGTCCACGGCGGGCCCCTCCTGGTCGGCTGTCGGCTGCTACTCGACGGGCACCCGGCCGTCGCCCGACCGGTTGTGGCCCCCATCCTTCCTCAGAGACGAAGGACGCCGACGGGTGGTTGCCGGCCGCCCCCACAGCCAGTTCCCGAGGGCCACCGCGAGGCCCACCCCGATGAGCACCCAGGACGCGGTGCGCAGCGAGTCCGTCAGGGCGTCGTAGACCGCGCCCGCCGCCGCCTTCGACACGTCGGGCGGCAGGTCGTCGAGGGTCGTGCCGCGCCCCACGGCCAGCGCGATCGCGAGCGCCCCGGCGCCGAGCGCGGCGCCCAGGGCGGTGGCGGTGACCGCGCGGCGGCGGTGCACGGCCAGGAGGATGCCGCCGACGCCGAACACGAGGGCGGCCGCCGGGAGCCAGAGGCCCGCCACCTGCAGCATGTGGAATCCCTTCCGCAGCTCGCCGAGGTCCTGCGACTTCATGACGGTGACCTGCGTGTGCTGGACGGGGATGCGCTGGGCGAACGGCGTCCCGTCCTCGACGAGCTGCTTCTTCACCTGCTCGGTGATGGGGGCGAGGTCGATGGTGACCTCGCTGTCGGACTCGTTGTTGAGGGCGTCCTGCACGGCGTCGTGGGCGGCCCGGTTCGCCGCGTTCCACGCCGTCTGGAAGGCCGCCGTCTCCGTGAAGGACTGCACCGCTTCCCGTACGAAGGTCTCGACGGTGCCCTGCAGCGGGCCCACGTCGATGTCCTTCATCACCGAGTCCGTGACCGCGTCGGCCACCGCCCCCTGCACATCGCTGTTCGAGGCGAGCGGCGCCATCGTCGCGACGTACCGGTCGGTGTCCTCGATCTCCAGCTTCGCCCAGGTGGACAGGGCGCCGAGCGGCACGAGCAGACAGGCGAGGACGAGGAGGACGCCGGAGAGGACGCTCCGGACCTTGCGGGGCACAACAGACAGTGACGGCGGCACGCCTCCCAGGCAAGGCCCCGGGCAGCCCGTCCGCGAGCGGGCAGGCGCACACGGGGGAGCTCTCCGGTGGAGCACTCGGCCGTACGGGTGTTTCCTGGAGCTGGGGAGAGGAGGCCGATCATGCGAACCACTCCGGCCCTGACCACCCTCGCCGCCGCGCTCCTGGCCGGCGGCGCCCTCACCGTCGCGACGGCCCCGCAGGCATCCGCCCACGAGGCCACTCACGAGGTCACCCACGAAGCCGCCCACAGCGTCGCCCACAACAACGACGGCGTCGTCTGGGGCACCGTCGTCTCCGCCTCCGACCTGAACGTCCGCGACCAGCCGAGCACGGGCGGCGCGATCGTCGCGACCCTGCCGTCCGGCAGCCAGGACCGGGTGGAGTGCGCGACACGTGGCTCCAGCGTGTGGGGCAACCCGTACTGGTACTGGCTGGGCGGCGCCCGCGGCTGGGTGAGCGCGGCCTACGTCGACACGGCGGGCCGTGGCGTCCCCGACTGCGGCGGCAACGGCGGCTCCAGCCCCTGCCACCAGTGGCACGACAACTGCAACGACCCCTGCCCCGTCTGGAAGGACCGCTGACATGGCACACGCCGCTCCCACCGCACCGGCCGCACCCTCCTCATCGGGTCCGCTCTCCAGGGCGTCCGGACTGGCCCTCGCAGCCGTGCTCCTGGGCGCCGTCTACGGCATCTGGGCGTCCGGGATCCGCCGCGACGCGGGCCCCATCACGGGCATGAACATCCTGTTCGGCTTCGTGACGGGCATCGCCTTCGCCGCGATCTGGTACGGCCTGCACACGATCTCCCCCCGCCTGCCGCGCGAGCTGCGCGCGGTGAGCTGGACGGTCTTCACGGGCCTGTCGTTCGGCTTCCTGTACAGCCTCACGGGCGCGACGGTGCTGCGGTCGACGGTCATGGCGCTCGCGGTGGCGGTGCCGGTGGGCCTGGCGCTGTTCTACCGCTACTACACGACGGAGTGAGCAGCCCCGCTACGAGGCGGTGGGGTGGGCCTCCCGCCAGGCCGCCATCGACCGGTTCCAGTCCGGGCCGTCGAGGGCGGTGAGCGAGGCGGGGAACAGCCCGTCCTCCTCCTTGGCGATGTGGTGGTGCAGCTCGTCGATGGCCTCCTTCAACCGCCGTACGTCGGCGGGCTCGGTCAGGTCCAGGACGGGCAACAGCTCGGCGAGCTCGCGGTGTTCGTCGACGAGGGCCTCGATGTACCCCTCGTACTCGGGGTCCTCGCGCATGACCGCGAAGAGCCCGTTCTCCTCGCCCCGCCAGTGCGCGTCCAGCTCGCGGGCCATGGCGTGGACGAGCTCCCGGGCCCGCGCGTGATCCCCCTCGTCGAGGGCGCGCACCGCGTCCCCCGCCGCGTTGGTGACCTTCTCGTGCTCCGCGATGAACTCTTTGATCAGCGGAATCTCACGGCAACCGCAGTAGTGGCACATGGCTTCGTTCTAAGC
>NZ_JBHYJB010000003.1:0-18215 GCF_042740175.1 Streptomyces sp. NPDC059009
AAACGCCCGGTTACATTCCGAACCCGGAAGCTAAGCCTCACAGCGCCGATGGTACTGCAGGGGGGACCCTGTGGGAGAGTAGGACGCCGCCGAACTAATTTTGGATAAAGGGAAACCCCCGCACCGTATGGTGCGGGGGTTTTCTGCGTTTATGGGCACTCGCGTTTAGGGTCGAAGTATGCGATACGACCTGGTCATCTTCGACAACGACGGCGTCCTCGTGGACAGCGAGCCGATTTCCAACACGATCCTCGCCGGCTACCTGACCGAGCTGGGTCACCCCACCTCGTACGAGGAATCTCTCCGGGACTACATGGGGGCCGCCGTCCACCGCGTGCACGACCTGGTCATGGAGCGCAGCGGACAGCAGCTGCCCGCGGACTTCGATGACACGCTGCATGCCCGCGTATTCGCTGCCTTCGAGCGGGAGTTGGAGCCCGTGGAAGGGGCCGTGGATGTGCTGGAGAAGCTCGTGGCCGAAGGGGTGCCGTACTGTCTCGCCTCCTCCGGGAGCCATGAGCGGATCCGGGTGGGGCACCGGAAGGCCGGGCTCAGCAAATGGTTCGACGACGAGCGGATCTTCAGTTCCCAGGACGTGGGGCGGGGGAAGCCCGCGCCTGATCTGTTCCTGTACGCCGCCGAGCGCATGGGGGTCGAGCCGGGGAGGTGTCTCGTCGTCGAGGACAGCCCGCTGGGAGTGCGGGCCGCCGTCGCCGCGGGGATGGACGTGTACGGGTTCACGGCCATGACGCCCGGGGAGCGGCTCGCCGACGCAGGGGCCACCCAACTCTTCGGGAGCATGCGGGAGTTGGCTGACCTGCTCGTATGACATGGACGATGACAGGAGCAGCGGGGGCGCCCTGACATTTGTCATGGCGTTGTCCGGACGATCGTTTCTGTTGGGCGAGGGGCCCTGACCGCGAAGCTGAGTACATCGAGAACGGGACGTACACAGCGACGACGGAGGGAACCCGATCATGAGCCAGCTCGCCACCACCACCCAGGCCGGTCCGACCGCCACCCAGGCCACCGGCCACCAGGCCGGGACGGAGCAGGCGTCGCGGTTCGAGTCGCTGAAGCCGCTCGTCCTCGACGCCGCCGTGCCCATGGCGATGTACTACCTGCTGAGCAACGGCTTCGGGATGAGCACCCTCAGCGCGCTCGCCTGGAGCAGCGTGGTGCCCGCCGGGCGGACCCTCTGGAGCCTCGTCAAGGAGCGGCGGGTGAACGGGCTCGCGGCGCTGATCCTCACCGCCAACATCGTCGGGCTGCTGCTCAGCCTCCTCTCCGGGGACGCGCGGTTCATGCTGGCCAAGGACAGCGGGATCACGGGGACCATCGGGCTTGTCGTCCTCGGCTCCGTCGCCTCGGGGCGGCCGTTGATGACCGTGGCCCTCAAGGCATGGGTGACCAAGGGGAACGCGGCGCGGGACGCGGCCTGGGGGCGGCTGGTGGCCCAGGGCGGACGGTTCGCGCGGATGGAGCGGATGTTCTCCGTGGTGTGGGGCGGGGCCCTGCTCGGTGAGGCCGTGCTGCGGATCGTGGGCGCCTACACGCTGCCCGTCGACACCATGGTCTGGCTCGGCGGCGTGATCGCGGCGGTCACCATCACCCTGGCGATGATCGTCAGCGGCGGGCGGCTCGTCGACCCGATGGAGAAGATGGTCGACCGTGAGGTCGCCGAGATTGGTTGAGTGATCTACCTACCCACGGGTAGCCCGGGGCCCTACGCTCTGCAGCCATGACAGATGTGCTGCGGCGCGGCAGGGCCTCGCTGGCGTTCAGCTTCCTCGTGCAGGGCGCCACGTTCGCACTGCTGGTGACGCGGATACCCGCGATACAGGACCGGTACGGGATATCCGACGGGCTGCTGCCCGTCTTCCTCGCGGCCGTGCCGATCCTCGCGGGCGTGGGCAGTGTGGCCACCGAGCACCTGGTGAAGCGGGTCCCGCCGAGCCGGGTGCTCCGCTGGTCGCAGCCGGTGGTGCTGCTTGCGCTGCTTGGCGTCGGTGCGGGGGACGCGCTGTGGCAAGTGGGCCTGTCCCTGGGGGCGTTCGGGCTCGCGGTCGGGGCCCTGGACGCCTCGATGAACATGCTCGGGGTGAGCCTGCAGCGGGCGTACGGGCGGAGCATCATGCTCGGCTTCCACGCCGCGTACAGCCTGGGCGGCATCGTCGGCGCCTCGCTCGCGTGGGCGGGGGCGCACTGGGACCTCTCGCTGTTCGTCTCGTATCTGCCGGTGGTGGCCGTGCTGCTGCCCGCCGCGCTGATCGGCAGCCGGTGGTACGTGGATGCCGGCCAGGGTGAAGGGGAACGCGGGGACGGGGGCGCGGAGCCGGGAGAGGGCGGGGCCGTCGTCTTCAAGCTGCTGCTGCCGCTGTGTCTCGTGATGACCTTCGCGTACATCGGGGACTCGACGGTCTCCAACTGGAGCGCGAAGTATCTCCAGGACGTGCTGGGGAGTTCGGAGCAGGTCTCCACCGTTCCGTACAACGTCTACATGGTCATGACGCTCATCGGGCGGGGCCTCGGGGACGCCGGGGTGCGGCGGTTCGGGGCGGTCGCGGTGGTGCGGGCCGGGGCCGTGGTCGCGGCGCTCGGCTTCGCCGTGGTGGCGGTGGCGCCGGGGGCGTGGATCGGGATCCTGGGCTTCACGGTGCTGGGGGTGGGGCTGTGTGTGATCGTGCCGCAGACCTTCGCCGCCGCCGGGCGGCTCTTTCCCGGGGCCTCGGACACGGCGGTCGCGCGCCTCAACGTCTTCAACTACGTGGGTTTCCTGATCGGTTCGCCGCTGGTGGGCGCCATCGGGGACGCCTGGAACTACCGCGGGGCGATGCTGGTGCCGATGGCGCTCGTCCTCGTCACGCTGGTGTACGCCCGTTCGTTCGCGCCGAAGGCGGCCCGATACGGTGACGGGCATGAGCGGCCGCGCACAGCTGATGTGGGACGAGGCAGTAACGGGCTATGACTTCGGGCCCGGACATCCGATGGACCCGGTGCGGCTCGCGCTGACCAGGGGGCTCATCGGGGCGTTCGGGCTCGATCGCGAGCTGGACGTGGTCGCGGCGCAGCGGGCCGGGGACTCCACGCTGCGCCTGGTGCACCGCGAGGACTATGTGGAGGCCGTGAAGGCGGTCTCGGCCGATCCGAGGGCGGCGGCCGTCGATCCCCGGTACGCGGCGGCGTACGGCCTCGGTACGGAGGACGACCCCGCCTTCGCCGGGATGCATGAGGCGTCGGCGCTGATCGCGGGGCAGTCGGTGGGCGCGGCCGAGGCGGTGTGGGCCGGGGACGCGCTGCACGCGGTGAACTTCGCGGGCGGGCTGCACCATGCGATGCCGGGGGCGGCCTCGGGGTTCTGTGTGTACAACGATGCGGCGTTGGCCATTGCGCGGTTGCTGGAGCTGGGGGCCGAGCGCGTCGCGTATGTGGATGTCGACGTGCATCACGGGGACGGGGTGCAGGCCGCGTTCTGGGAGGACCCGCGGGTCCTGACGATCTCGCTGCACGAGCATCCGCGGACGCTGTTCCCGCAGACCGGGTGGCCCGAGGAGACGGGCGCCGCCGGGGCCGCGGAGGGGTCCGCCGTGAATGTGGCGCTGCCGGCGGGGACCGGGGACGCGGGGTGGCTGCGGGCGTTCCACGCGGTGGTGCCGGAGCTGTTGGCGGACTTCCGGCCGGATGTGCTGGTGACGCAGCACGGGGCCGATACGCACTTCGAGGACCCGCTGGCGCACCTGGCTGTGTCGCTGGATGCGCAGCGGGCCGTGCAGGTGGCCTGCCATGAGCTGGCGCATGAGCACGCAGGTGGGCGGTGGGTCGCCCTCGGGGGTGGGGGGTATGCCGTGGTGGATGTGGTGCCGCGGTCGTGGACGCACTTGGTGGGGATCGCGGCGGGGGCTCCGGTGGAGCCGGGGGCTGGGGTGCCTGAGGCTTGGCGGGCTGAAGTGTTTGCGCGAGCGCGGCAGTTGGCGCCTTTGCGGATGACTGATGGGCGGTGGCCTGTGTCCTTCCAGGACTGGGAGGCGGGGTACGACCCTGCGGATCGGGTGGATCAGGCTGTGTTGGCTGCGCGGAGGGCGGCTTTTCCCTTGCGGGGGTTGCTGGCCTGATTTTTCTTTCCCCGATCCCGCCCCTTCCCGAATCCGGCGACTTCGTCGCCCCTGGGGTGCCCGTCCTGGGGCTTTGCCCCTAGACCCCCTTATCGGCCTGGACGGCCTCGTCCTCAAACGCCGGACGGGCTGAACGGGCCCGGACGGGCTGAAAGGTTCAGCCCGTGCGGTGGTGAGGGTACGCAGCATTAGCCCAACTGTGCGGTGTTTCGGGGGTTTTGGGGGTGGGTGAGGGGCTGATGCGCCAGCATCGGGGCGTGTTGAGCACCGGAGCGTTGCGGGCGCATTTGTTGGCGGCCAGGCTTGCTGGTCCCGTGGCGACGTCGCGGGAGGAGAGCCTGCGGAGCTATCGGCTGTTCGCGGCCCGGGACCCTCGGATACTGCTCGGGCTCGATCCCGAATGGAGCTGGGGCCAGCGGGACTTGCTCTCGCTCATGGCCGACAAGTGTGGGGTGTCCGCGGATCCGGGGCATACCACGGGTGCCGATGTCATCGACCCCGAGCGGACGTTGGCGGCGCTCGACGCGTTTGCCGAGCGGGTGGCGGAAGTGGCCCGGCGGGGGCTTCCGGTGCTTCTGGGGACCGGGCATCCGCATCGACTGCTCGGGTTCTACGCCGCGTTGGCGGACGCGCTGTCGGCGGCGGGATGTCCTGTTCTCACCCCTGCGCAGGGCAGCAGTGTCGACATAACGACCCGGTTCGGCCTACGCACGTACAACCTTGACTACGTACAAGGAGTCGCGCTGGTGCGGGAACCCGGCGCACGTTCAACCGGGAGTGAGACCGGCGCACATACACACTCTCCGCTCCCGGTTCGGGCGGCTTTGGGGGCCCTCGCGGAGGCCGGGGGACCGCTTCCCGAGCTGGTCATCGGGGACCACGGGTGGGTCTGCGGAGCAGGTCAGCTGGGGTTTGAGGCGATCGGTCTGGCGGATACGGACGATCCGGCGCTGTTCGTCGGAGAGGCCGAGGGGCTGGTGTCCGTCGTCGTTCCACTTGATGACGCTGTGCGGTCTGATTACTACCGACCGCTTACTCGCTATGTACTCAATCGAGCGTGTCTGTCACAGTAGGCGGCCGTTGGCAGCTCCTCTTCCCCACTCGTATCACCCGCCCCTAGTCTGGGGAGTGAGCGCGCAGCGACGAAGCGTCACCGGAAGGGGAAGCCGGTGCCCGTCATGTGCGGAAGGTTCGGGTGTGTCATGGCTGCTGACCAGAGGCCTCTGAACGAGGTCGTGTTCCTGACCGTGGCGGAAGTCGCCTCGGTGATGCGAGTCTCCAAGATGACCGTGTACCGGCTGGTGCACAGCGGTCATCTGCCCGCCATCAGGGTCGGAAGGTCCTTCCGGGTTCCCGAGCAGGCGGTTCACGAGTACCTTCGCGAGTCCTATGTGGGGGTGGACGCAGGCTGAGGGCAGAGCCCTCGAAGACCTCGATTACGTCCCTCACGCGGGGACGGGTAGGCTAGGCCGACGTAGGTCGTGTGGGCCCAGTCTGCCCCGCACCGTGTGATACCCCCGCACCACGCGGGGGTTGTCCGAGAAGTGAGCGAGGGAATTCGTGGGCTCTGTTATCAAGAAGCGGCGTAAGCGGATGGCCAAGAAGAAGCACCGCAAGCTGCTCAAGCGCACCCGCGTTCAGCGTCGCAACAAGAAGTAAGCGGCCGCTGCAACAGCGCGCACCGAAGCCCTCCTGCCGTACGGATCTGTACGGGGGGAGGGCTTCGGCCGTTTCCGGGCCGCGCGGGTTACGGGCCGCGCGGGCTGCGGGTTACGGGCCGCGAGTTCCGGACAACGGAGTCCGGGCGATGGGCTCGAGGTCATCACAGCGCAACATCCACCCGATAACGTGTGCGCAGGATGTGACTGGGGGCACTGGGGGCGAAAGGCAGGCGTGATCTTGGGCAAGGTCGTGCTCGTGACCGGGGTGGCCCGGCAGCTGGGGGGCCGGTTCGTCCGGCGGGTTCAGCGGGATCCGGGGGTCGAGCGGGTGCTCGCCGTGGACGCGGTCCCGCCCGAGCACCATCTGGGCGGCGCCGACTTCATCCAGGCCGACATCCGGCAGCCCGCCATCGCGAAGGTCCTCGCCGAGCACCGCGTGGACACCGTCGTGCACATGGACGTGACGGGCACCGCGCTCGCCGGGGGCAGCCGGGGCTCGGTCAAGGAGACCAACGTCATCGGCACCATGCAGCTCCTGGGCGCCTGCCAGAAGTCGCCGACCGTGAAGCGGCTCGTCGTGAAGTCGAGCACCAATGTGTACGGTTCGGCGCCCCGCGACCCCGCGGTCTTCACCGAGACCACTCCGCCCAAGTCCCTGCCCAGCGGCGGCTTCGCCAAGGACACCGTGGAGGTCGAGGGCTATGTGCGGGGCTTCGCGCGCCGCCGCCCCGACGTCGCGGTGTGTGTGCTGCGGTTCGCGAACATCCTGGGGCCGACCGCGGACTCGCCCCTCGCCCAGTACTTCTCGCTGCCCGTCCTGCCGACCGTCCTCGGCTATGACCCGAGGCTGCAGTTCGTGCACGAGGAGGACGCGGTGGAGGTGCTGCGCCTGGCCTCGCACGACCCGGAGCGCGGCACGCTCAACAGCGGCACGTTCAACATCGCGGGCGACGGGCAGCTGCTGCTCTCGCAGTGCTCGCGGCGGCTCGGCCGGCCGACGGTCCCGGTGTTCCTGCCGACGGTGACCTGGGCCGGCTCCGCGCTGCGGACGCTCGGTGTGAGCGACTTCTCGCCCGAGCAGATCCGGCTGCTCACCCACGGACGGGTCGTGGCCACCCGGCAGATGCGCGAGACAATGGGGTTCCGGCCGAAGTACACGACCGCGGAGACCTTCGCGGACTTCGTACGCAGCCGGGGTCCGGGGCTCCTGCCGCCCCGGGTCGTCGCGGACGTCGTCGACCGGATCGCCGCGCTGCCCTTCGCGGGCGGCCGGGGCACGGGCGGGGGCGTGGACGGGTCCGCGAACACACAGCAGGGTGCCACGACGCGGGGCGCCAACCAGAGCGCCGACTGAGGAGCGCATCAACGATGGCGGACGCCAAGGTCATTCCGTTCGACGAGGGCGCGGCCGACCGGTCGCGCGGTGGCGCACAGCGCCCGTCGCGGCGCCGTGCCGCGCCGCGGCGCACGAGCGAACCGGCGGCGGTGCGCGAGGTGCAGCCGCTGCCCGGACAGGCGGCGGCCGGGACACCGGAGCCGGACGAGGCGGAGCGGAAGGAGGCACCGGGCGTGCCGGGGCCGCGCGCCGAGGGCGGCGGCGGCCTGGAGCGGCGCATCGCGGGCGGCCTCGCCTTTCTGCGGCGGCGCCTGACCGGGGAGTACGAGGTCGATGACTTCGGTTACGACAAGGAGCTCACCGACCAGGTCCTGATGACCATGGTCAGGCCGCTGTACGAGAAGTACTTCCGTGTCGAGGTGAAGGGCATCGAGAACATCCCGGCGGACGGCGGGGCGCTGATCGTCGCCAACCACTCCGGGACGCTGCCGCTCGACGGCGTGATGATGCAGGTCGCCGTGCACGACAACCACCCCGCCGAACGGCATCTGCGCCTCCTCGCCGCCGACCTGGTCTTCATGCTCCCGGGCATCAACGAGCTGGCCCGCAAGGCCGGGCACACCCTGGCCTGCGCGGAGGACGCCGAGCGGCTCCTGGAGCGCGGGGAGCTGGTCGGGGTGATGCCGGAGGGCTTCAAGGGCATCGGCAAGCCGTTCAGCGAGCGCTACAAGCTGCAGCGCTTCGGCCGGGGCGGCTTCGTCTCGACGGCGCTGCGCGCGGGCACCCCGATCATCCCGTGCTCGATCGTCGGGGCCGAGGAGATCTACCCCATGATCGGCAACGCCAAGACGCTGGCGCGGCTGTTGGGCTTCCCGTACTTCCCGGTGACGCCGACCTTCCCGTGGCTGGGGCCGCTGGGGATGGTGCCGCTGCCGACGAAGTGGACGATCCAGTTCGGCGAGCCGATTCCGACGGACGGATACCCGCCGGAGGCGGCGGAGGACCCGATGCTGATGTTCAACCTGACGGACCAGGTGCGCGAGCAGATCCAGCACACGCTGTACAAGCTGCTGGTGCAGCGGCGGTCGGTGTTCTTCTGACGTGGCTGTTCGGGGCGAGGACGGGCAGTCGCGCGGTTGAGTCCCTCCAGTCGCGCGAAGCCCCGCGGAAGCGCTTCGGTGCGCCGGGCCGACGGACGGAGTCCGGCGCAGCCGTACGAAGCCTGCGAAGCAGTGCGAGGGCGGCAGATAGGAGGGGCCAAGCTGCTGGTGCAGCGGCGGTCGGTGTTCTTCTGACCGTTCCTGTTCTGCTGACCGGTTCTCCGGCCTCGTACGTACGTTGATGGGGCGCCCTCCGCGCGGAGGGCGCCCCATCAACGTAGGGAAAAACTCTGCTACTTCGTGGTGTCCTCGCCGTCGATGCCCAGGCCGGGCAGGAGTCCGGGGAGGATCGGGGGCAGGGTGACGTCGGGCTTGGGCTTGGAGTCGCCCGTGTCGTCCTTGCTGTCGGTCGGGGTGGGGCTCGCCTGCTCGTCGGGCGGGTCGAGGAGGCCGCCGGTGTTGCCGCCGAGGAGGCCGCCGCCCTCGCTGCCGCTGTCGCGCGGGGTGGAGGGGCTGGGCTTGCGGTGCCTGCCGGTGCCCTCCTCGTGCGTGCCGCGGGGGTGGGAGGGGGTGGCCTTGCCGGTGTTCGCGGTGCCGGTGCTGTCCTGGCTCGACTGCCCGCCGTCGCGGCCCGATTCCGGGATGCTCGGCAGGAGTCCCTGCAGCGGGCCGACCTCGTCGTCTATGGCGTCGAAGACGGAGTTGACCTCTTGTCCCACGTCGCCCAGCTGGACCGGGAGGCGGCTCTGCAGGGCGCTCCAGCTCTCGCGGTGCGACTGCGAGAAGGCGGAGAGGGCCTGGATGGGACCGAGCGAGCCGTCCCGCTCGTACGCCTCGTGGAGCAGGCGGTGGCCCTCCGTCGCGTCGTGCCGCATGCCGGACAGGGCGCGCCTGACCTCGCCGACCGACTCGTGGTCCAAGTCGCCCGCGCGGCCCCGCTCCATCAGGCGGCGGGCCTCGCTGAGCCGGGTCGACGCCTGGTCCAGGTAGAGCTGGCCGCGGTCCGAGTCGCCGTCCGCCATGCCGAGCTTGAGGTCTTCCATGCCGCGCTTGAGCCCGTACAGGGAATCACCGGGCAGCGCGTCCGAGCTGGCGGCGGCGACTCCGCTGAACGCTCCGGCGGCCACACCGACGGTGAGTCCGCCCGCGGCGATGCCTTTGGACAGCCGGGAGCGCGGCTTCAACTTCCGCAGTCCGGTGGCCCGGTGGGTGCCCTTGCCGCGTGCGCGTTGCTCGGGCACCAAAGGGCCCCCCGCCTCGCCCGCCGCCGTGCCCTCCAGGAGCATCGCTTCCATGGCGGCCACGAGCTGGGCTCGCTGGACCACCTTGACCTCGGGGTCAAGGTCCGGCTTCGGCAGTTCGCCGAGTCCGGTCGCCAGGGTCAACATCCGCTCCTGCTCGTCCTGTTGGGACGGGCCGGTCCTGGCTGCCGCCGGGACGGTAGCCGTGGGATCGTCGGGCTGCTCGGCCGCCGGGTCCTGGCCGGAATGCTCCTCCAGGGCCTGGGCGAAGGCGTTCGCCCGCCGGTGGGCCGATACATTCGCGATCACTGGCGGCACCTCCTCTCGTCATGACGGTCGACTCCCCAGGGGGTCCTGAGGGTTGCACGATCTGGCCGCATCCACACGATCGGGTGAGCGGATGGGGCTTCCCCATGCTCATTCAGAGCTTGGGGAAGGGCCAGGGAGCGACCACAGGGAGCCTGCATCCCGCACAACGAGCGTCGCGGCACTTGGGTTACGGACGAAGGATGATCGGACCGCGAGGAAATAAGGAAGCCGCCGTGGCGGCCATCTGGCCGCCACAGCAGGTGAGTTGAGCGCTACGGAGCGCTAGCGCGCGTCGTCCGGGAGGAGGCGCGCGAGGGTGCGCACGGCGCGGTACTGGAGGGTCTTGATCGCGCCCTCGTTCTTCCCCATCACCCGGGCGGTCTCGGCGACCGAGAGGCCCTGGAGGAAGCGCAGCGTCACGCACTCCTGCTGCTGCGGGTTGAGGCGGCGGACGGCGTCGAGCAGCGCCGCGTTCGACAGGGACTCGAGCACCGAGTCCTCGGGGGAGCGCTCGACCTCGTTGGCGTCGAGCATCTCGCCGGTGGTGACTTCGAGGCGGAAGCGGCTCGACTTGAAGTGGTCGGCCACCAGATTGCGCGCGATCGTGACCAGCCAGGCGCCGAAGTCGCGGCCCTGCCAGGTGAAGGTCCCGATGCGGCGCAGGGCGCGCAGAAAGGTCTCACTGGTGAGGTCCTCGGCGGTCGCCTTGCCGCCCACGCGGTAATAGATGTAGCGGTAGACCGTGTCGCTGTACTGGTCGTAGAGGCGGCCGAAGGCGTCGGCCTCGCCCGCCTGGGCGCGCTCGACGAGGTCCATCATGCGCGCGCTGTCGCTGTCCGCGGCGGGACGGCGGGGGGCGGGGGTCGTGGCGGCACTGGCGGAACGGGTCCGTCTGTTCACCGCGGCACCGCCGTCCGCCAGGGCATAGCAGGGCCCGGCGGGTGCGGGGACGGCGAAGGCGGGGACGGCGGGGCCGGCGTACGCGGTGGGGACGAAGCCGCGCAAGCGGTCGGCGACCGTTGCGCGCAGCGTAGCCAGGCCCGAGGTGTCAACCCCGACGTGTGGGTACACGGGACTCCCAGAGGCAGAGCTTCCATCACGTGCAGTGCGGGACCGTTCACCCGTCGTAGCGAAAGGCGGGGTCCGTTATGCGTCTGAGGAGAATAACGCTTCGTACAGGCAGCGCTACACCCAGTTGCTCAAATCATCGATTACGTCGCTTCTGTAACCGATTGACGCCTGATCAAGTACCGCTCTGTGAGCAGTTGTTGATCGGATTAGCTCGCATTCCGTCTGAGCGCGGGGCGTGTTGTGGCCGAGTTGAACCAACGGGACTGGCGGGAGCCGGGGCGGGGTAGGAGGCAGCAATTGCCGCGTGTCAGCGGCACACTTCGCCCCCGTGACCGTCCGTGGCCGACGGCGCGGGCCCATGAGTCCGCCGTCGGGTGGGTGCGTCGGTCGGGCGGGTGCGTCAGTGGCGGCGGCGGTGCAGGGCGATCGCCGCGGCGGCGCCGCCCGCGAGCGCGCCGACCCCGGCGGCGGCCGGGATGCCGACCTTCGCGGCCTTGCGGCCGGTGCGGTAGTCGCGCAGCCGCCAGTCCCGCTCGCGGGCGTGCTTGCGCAGCTTCGCGTCCGGGTTGATCGCGTACGGGTGGCCGACGAGCGAGAGCATCGGGATGTCGTTGTGCGAGTCGCTGTACGCGGCGCAG
Organism: Streptomyces sp. NPDC059009; assembly: GCF_042740175.1. Taxonomy (NCBI): domain Bacteria; kingdom Bacillati; phylum Actinomycetota; class Actinomycetes; order Kitasatosporales; family Streptomycetaceae; genus Streptomyces; species Streptomyces sp. NPDC059009. The sequence continues at coordinate 11,469 of NZ_JBHYJB010000003.1, forward strand.
CGGGCGAGGTCCAGGCCCTCGGCGGCGGCGAGGGCGCGGACGGCCTCGGCCTTCGCGGGGCCGTGCAGCGGTTCGCCCACGAGGCGGCCGGTGTAGACGCCGTTCACGGACTCGGCGACGGTGCCGAGCGCGCCGGTCAGGCCGAGGCGGCGGGCGATGATCGTCGCCGTCTCCACCGGGGCAGCCGTGACCAGCCAGACCTTCTGGCCCGCGTCCAGGTGGGCCTGGGCGAGGGCGCGGGTGCCGGGCCAGATGCGCTCGGCCATGTACTCGTCGTAGATCTCCTCGCCGATGGACATCAGCTCGGCGACCCGGTGGCCCTTGACGATGGACAGGGCGCTGTCGCGGGCGTCCTGCATGTGTTCGGGGTCCTCGACGCCGGCCAGGCGGAACCAGGTCTGCTGCCAGGCGAACCGGACCAGTTCCTGGCGGTCGAAGAACTTCCGCTTGTACAGGCCGCGGCCGAAGTGGAAGAGCGCGGCGCCCTGCATCACGGTGTTGTCGAGGTCGAAGAAGGCGGCGGCCTTCTCGTCGCCGACGACCGGGAACTCCGGTTCTGCGGGCTCCTGCTCCTCGGCTTCCGCGGCAGCCTCCGCCGCGCGCGCGAGTTCCTCCTCCTGTTCCTGGGAGGACTTGCGCGCGGCCTCAGCAGCGGCCTCGCCTGCCAACACGCTCCGCGCCGTGGCGGAGCGCCTACGGGGGGTGAGCCATCCGAGAGCGGCCATGGCGTGAGCATAGCCAGTCTGTTCGGTACTTCCCGAGTCGGCAGGGTTCGACCCTGTGAACTCTGCGCGTCCGCGCCGTTAAACGGAGCGGCGCGCCGGGTGCCTGCCAGGTCTCTGTCGGGTGTCCTGGACACCGCTCGCGCGGGGTGAGAATGAGGACATGAGCCCGATTTTTCGCCGTACGAAGAAGAGCGCGGCCGAGCGGACGGTCACCTTGATCGGAAAGCCCGGATGCCATCTGTGTGATGAGGCACAGGTGGTGATCGAGAAGGTCTGCGGCGAGCTCGGCGTCGCGTGGGAGAAGAAGGACATCACGCAGGACGAGGAGCTCAACCGCGCCTACTGGGAGCAGATTCCGGTGGTCCTGGTGGACGGGGAGCAGCACACCTTCTGGCGCGTGAACGAAGAACGGCTGCGTCGCGCCCTGAGTGAGTGATCACAAGAGCTCGGGAGAGTTCCGAACGTCACTGACTGATCAGTACAACTCGTCCGTAAGGTCCCTTAGGATCGTGTGCGGTTTTGGTCTCGGGGGCGTGGATCGTTAAGGAGAGTGTGCGGTTTTGCCCCCCTCATGTGTGCAACGCCGCTGCCTGCGCGCCGGTTCCACCTCTGCGCGCCGGGGGCGCGTGACCCCGGTCACGTTGGCCGGGCAAATCGGACACCATCTTTGTGCACGCGTTCACAAAGACATAGCCTGCATTCGACGGGGCGGTCTGGGGACGTGTGACCGCCTGCAGCCCCGCTCTACCCGCAGGAGCACCGTGGCAACTGGCCGAACTCACCGACCGGCGACCCGCAGCCGAGGAATTCCCGAGGCCACCGTCGCCAGGCTTCCGCTGTACCTCCGAGCCCTCACCGCACTGTCGGAGCGCTCGGTGCCCACGGTCTCCTCCGAGGAGCTCGCGGCCGCCGCGGGGGTCAACTCCGCGAAGCTGCGCAAGGACTTCTCCTACCTCGGCTCCTACGGGACCCGTGGCGTCGGCTACGACGTCGAGTATCTCGTCTACCAGATCTCCCGGGAACTGGGCCTGACCCAGGACTGGCCGGTTGTGATCGTCGGTATCGGTAACCTCGGTGCGGCGCTTGCCAATTACGGCGGGTTCGCCTCGCGCGGTTTCCGCGTCGCGGCCCTCATCGACGCCGACCCGGCAATGGCCGGAAAGCCCGTGGCGGGCATGCCGGTCCAGCACACCGACGACCTCGAGAAGATCATCGAGGACAACGGCGTCTCCATCGGTGTCATCGCGACCCCGGCCGGCGCCGCCCAGCAGGTGTGCGAGCGGCTCGTCGCCGCCGGCGTGACCTCGATCCTGAACTTCGCGCCCACCGTCCTGCAGGTGCCGGACGGCGTCGACGTGCGCAAGGTGGACCTCTCCATCGAGCTGCAGATCCTCGCCTTCCACGAGCAGCGCAAGGCCGGTGAGGACGCGGCCGCCGAGGCCGCCGCCGCGCCCGCCGCCACCAAGCAGGACCGGAAGGGACCCGACGGGGACGTCCCCGCCGTGATGCCGGCATGAGCCTCCTCGTCGTCGGCCTCAGCCACCGCAGCGCCCCCGTCAGCGTCCTGGAGCGCGCCGCGCTCTCCCCGGACGCGCAGGCCAAGCTGCTCCAGGACACCCTGGCCGCCGAGCCCGCCGCCGAGGCCGCGGTGCTCGCCACCTGCAACCGCATCGAGCTCTACGCCGACGTGGACAAGTTCCACGCGGGCGTCGCCGAGCTGTCCACGCTGCTCGCCCAGCACAGCGGTGTGGGTCTCGAAGAGCTCACTCCCTTCTTGTACGTGCACTACGAGGACCGGGCGGTCCACCACCTCTTCTCGGTGGCGTGCGGCCTCGACTCGATGGTGGTCGGCGAGGGGCAGATCCTCGGGCAGATCAAGGACGCCCTGGCGCGCGCGCAGGAGCTGCACACCGCGGGCCGGCTGCTCAACGACCTGTTCCAGCAGGCCCTTCGGGTCGGCAAGCGGGCGCACTCGGAGACCGGCATCGACCGGGCCGGGCAGTCGCTCGTCACCTTCGGCCTGGAGCAGCTCGCCGGGCGGGCCGGTGTCGAGGCGTGGGCCGCGGGCAAGCGGGCCCTGGTGATCGGCGCGGGCTCCATGTCCTCGCTCGCCGCGGCGACGCTCGCGCGGGCCGGGGTCGCCGAGATCGTGATCGCCAACCGGACGCCGGACCGGGCCGAGCGGCTCGCCCAGATCCTGAACGAGGGCGGAGGCACGGGTTCCGCCCGCGCCGTCGCCATGGCCGACGTCGCCGCCGAACTGACACGTGCCGATGTCGCGGTCTCCTGCACCGGCGCCACCGGCCTCGTCCTGCGGGCCGACGCCGTCGCCGCCGCGCTCGAAGGCCGCGCCGACGGTCCGGTCGCCGTGACCGCGGCGCCCGCCCACGCCCCCGTACAGCCGCAGAAGTCCGACGAGGACGGCTGTCCCGTGGGGCTGGGCGCACGCGGTGGCGCCGGGTTCTCCGTCATGGGTGAGGCCGCCGTCGCCGGGATGGACGCGGCCGCCCTCGAACAGCACGGCGCCTGGGTCGACAACGCCCCCGGCGAGCAGGTCACGCACGCCGTCGACCCGGCCGCCGAGGCCGAGGCCATCGCCGCGCTCGCCGCCGTGGGCCGGGTGCCCGAGCGGCGCGGCCCCGCCGACGAGACCGTGCCCGACCGGCGCACCCCGCTGCTCGCGCTGCTCGACCTCGCCATGCCCCGGGACATCGACGCCGCCGTGCACCGCCTCGACGCGGTGCACCTCGTCGACATCGAGTCGCTCGCCGAGGCGTCCGCCGACGCCCCGATGGCCGCCGATGTGGACCAGGTGCGCGGCATCGTCTCCGAAGAGGTCGCCTCCTTCAGCGCCGCGCAGCGGGCCGCGCACATCACGCCGACCGTCGTCGCGCTGCGCACCATGGCCGCCGACGTCGTCGCCAGCGAGATCACCCGGCTCGACGGGCGCCTGCCCGAACTCGGCGAGAAGCAGCGGGCGGAGATCACCCAGACCGTGCGCCGCGTCGTCGACAAGCTCCTGCACGCGCCCACCGTCCGGGTCAAGCAGCTGGCCAGCGAGCCCGGCGGCGCCGGGTACGCGGACGCGCTGCGCACCCTCTTCGACCTCGACCCGGAGACGGTGGCCGCCGTCAGCAGGGCCGAGCGGCCGTCAGGCGCGGACCAGCCGCCGGGCCGGGAGCTCACGAACCACCAGCAGTCCACGAACCAACCGATAGACCCGAATCGAGGCCGAGCATGACCGGGAAGGCACTCCGGCTCGGGACCAGGCGCAGCAAGCTGGCCATGGCCCAGTCCGGGCAAGTGGCAGAGACTGTGCGCCAGTTGACGGGACGCCCCGTCGAGCTGGTCGAGATAACCACCTACGGCGACACCTCCCGCGAGCACCTCGCGCAGATCGGCGGCACCGGCGTCTTCGTCACCGCCCTGCGCGACGCGCTCACCAAGGGCGAGGTCGACTTCGCCGTGCACTCGCTGAAGGACCTGCCCACCGCGCAGCCCGCGGACCTGACCCTGGCCGCCGTGCCGCTGCGCGAGGACCCGCGCGACGTCCTGATCGCCAGGGACCACCTGACCTTCTCCGAGCTCCCCGACGGGGCCCGCGTCGGCACCGGTTCGCCGCGCCGCATGGCCCAGTTGAACGCGTACGCCCGCAGCCACGGCATGCGCATCGAGACCGTGCCGATCCGCGGGAACATCGACACCCGCGTCGGATACGTGCACAAGGGAGAGCTCGACGCCGTCGTCCTCGCCGCCGCGGGCCTGCGCCGCGTCGGCCGGATCGACGAGGTGACCGACTTCCTGTCGGTCGACACCGTTCTGCCCGCCCCCGGCCAGGGGGCACTGGCGATCGAGTGCGCCGCGGTCAACGCGTCACTCGCCGCCGCGCTCGCCGAGCTCGACGACCCGTACACCCGGGCCGCCGTGACCGCCGAGCGGTCCCTGCTCGCCGCCCTGGAAGCCGGTTGCAGCGCACCTGTTGGCGCGCTGGCCGACTTGCTGGCCGACGGGCAGATTGTCAAGGAAATGCGCCTGCGCGGCGTCGTCGGGTCGACCGACGGCGCGACGCTGGTGCAGCTGTCCACCACCGGTCCCGTGCCCGAGACGGAGAACGAAGCCTCGGCGCTCGGCCGCGAACTCGCGGCCGACATGCTCGCCAAGGGCGCGGCCGGTCTGATGGGGGAGCGAGCACTTTGAGCCCCACCTCTAACCTTCCCGCCCCTCCCGCACACGGGCACGTCACCTTCCTCGGTGCCGGACCCGGGGATCCGGGACTGCTGACTCTGCGCGCCGTCGAGGCGCTGGCGCGCGCGGACGTGCTGGTCGCCGAGCCCGAAGTGCTGGAGGTCGTCCGCGCACATGCCCGGGGAGGTGTGGACACACCTCAGCCAGCCGGCCCTGACGAGGCTTCAGTTGACGCCTCTTCGGTTCGGGCTGCGGCCAATCTTGTCATGGCGGCCGCACGCGGCGGCAGGCGGGTGGTGCGTGCTGTGGCGGGCGACCCGGGCCTGGACACGGACGCCGCCGAGGAGATGCTGGCGTGCGCCGCCGAGGGCATCCCCTTCGAGGTGGTGCCCGGCATCGCGGCCGCCGTGGGCGTCCCCGCGTACGCGGGTGTCCCGCTGCGCGACGCGCAGGGCACGGACGTCCGCTTCGTCGACGCCCGTACCGCGTCGGACCGTTGCTGGACCGAGGTCGGTGCGTCGGACGGGACCGTGGTCGTCTCGACGACGCTGGAGACCGTCGCGGCCGCGGCCGGTGAACTGGTCGCCGCCGGGCGGAAGCCCGACACCCCGATGACCGTCACCATCGCCGGTACGACGACGCGGCAGCGCACCTGGAGCGCGACGCTCGGCACGGTCGCGCAGGTCCTGAAGCAGGCCAAGGTGCTGCCCTCGCCGGACGGCGGCCAGGCAGTGATAGCCGTGGTCGGCGAGCGCTCCGCCACCGCCCAGCGCGACCAGCTGTCGTGGTTCGAGTCGAAGCCGCTCTTCGGGTGGCGCGTGCTCGTCCCGCGCACGAAGGAGCAGGCGGCTTCGCTCTCCGACCAGTTGAGGTCGTACGGCGCGGTGCCGCACGAGGTCCCGACGATCGCTGTCGAGCCGCCGCGGACGCCGCAGCAGATGGAGCGGGCGGTCAAGGGGCTCGTCACCGGGCGCTACGAGTGGATCGCCTTCACGTCGGTCAACGCCGTCAAGGCCGTGCGGGAGAAGTTCGAGGAGTACGGGCTCGACGCGCGCGCCTTCGCCGGGATCAAGGTCGCGGCCGTGGGCGAGCAGACCGCGGCTGCGCTGGTCGCTTTTGGTGTGAAGCCCGATCTGGTGCCCAGTGGGGAGCAGTCGGCGGCGGGGCTGTTGGAGGACTGGCCTCCGTACGACCCGGTCTTCGACCCGATCGACCGGGTGTTCCTGCCGCGGGCCGACATCGCCACGGAGACGCTGGTCGCCGGGCTCATCGACCTCGGGTGGGAGGTCGACGACGTGACCGCCTACCGGACCGTGCGGGCCTCGCCGCCGCCTGCGGAGACGCGGGAGGCGATCAAGGGCGGTGGCTTTGACGCGGTGCTCTTCACGTCGTCGAGCACGGTGCGGAACCTGGTGGGTATTGCCGGGAAGCCGCACAACGTGACCGTGATCGCCTGTATCGGGCCTGCCACGGCGAAGACCGCTGAGGAGCATGGGCTTCGGGTGGATGTGATGGCTCCGGAGCCGTCGGTGCACAAGTTGGCTGAGGCGCTTGCGGAGTTCGGGGCGGCGCGTCGTGCGGCTGCGCTTGAGGCGGGGGATCCTGTTACCCGGCCCAGTGAGCGGCGGCCGGGGGCGCGGAGGCGGCGGGCGGCGCCGTAGGGTTTTCTTTCCCCGAGCCCGCCCCTTCCCGAAACAGCCGCTCCGCGGCCCGGGGGCGCCGGTCCTGGGGCTTCGCCCCTGGACCCCGGTCGGCGCTTCGCGCCAACAGCCCCCATGCCCGCCCGGGGGCCGACACCCGGCGGGCGGCCCGGCCCTAATGGACGGTCTCGGAGGTG